>JADGAQ010000085.1:8971-17514 GCA_015231925.1 Magnetococcales bacterium | reverse complement strand
CTGAGGCGTATTCATTTGGTGCAGCGGACCGCTACGTCAACGGAACCGTCAACGGCTAAAACCTCGGGGCGCTGCCCCGAACCCTTACCGGGGGGGAGGAGGTGGGGGGGATGACCTCCCCCCGGACCCCCGTATGACCGTAAAGACCAGGGGATCCCCGTGGGGGAAAATCCCCCCCGGCCCCCCGTATGACTGAAAAGACCACGGAACGCCTGGGCGCGGTTCAGCTCCCGGCGGGGCTGTCGCTTTCGGCGAGGGACCATTTGCCCTGGTCGTCGACGGCGAGGATCTGAAAAAGCACCTTGGTGACCCGCATCTCTTCGATCTCCAGAATTTGCAGACGACCGTTGTCCAGCTTGACCACGTCGCCCACCTCGGGAACCCGACCCAGGCGGTTGAAGACCAGACCGCCAAGGGTGACGTAACCGGATTCTTTGGGGAAGGGGAAGTTGAGCGCCATCTCCAGGTCGGAAACCCGGGCGGAGCCGGTGATTTCCCACTGACTGCCCTGGAGTTTGCGCACGTTTTCCGGTTTGGCGAGGAGTTCGTCGCCGGGATAACGTCCCGCCAGCCGGGAGACGATGTCCGCCGGAGTGAGGATGCCCACCATGGAGCCGTGTTCGTTGACCACGACGCCGAACTGACGGCGGTTGTCGCGGAAATCCTTCCAGGCCTGACTGAGCTTGACGCCGGAAGGGAAGATCAAAGGATCGGTGCGCAGAGTGGCCTGAATGGGTTGTTCGAGAAAGAGGGGCAGATCGTCGCGATGCTCCTCGATCTGGCGCACCAGTCGTTTCATGAAGATGGTTCCGGCCACCTTTTCGCCGTCGAAGACGGGGTAGGTGTAGTGGCTGGTGCGGGCGAAGACGGCCAGGGCGTCGGCGACGGTGGCGGTGATGGGCAGACCGCGCACGTCGGGACGGGGGATCATGGCCTGTTCCACGGTCTCCTCGTCGAGTTCGAAGACGCCGGTGAGCATGCGGCCCTGATCGGCGGAGATGGTTCCGGAACTGGCGCTGGCGTTGACCACCAGGGTGAGTTCATCCTGGGACATGGAGGAGGAGTCGTGGCCGTGGCCGCCGTGGCCCACGATGTCGCCCTGGCCGCAAACCGTGAGCAGCCAGTTGGAGGCGTGGTTCATCAACCAGATGACGGGGATCCACAGGACGTAGAGCATGTTGACGATGCCGCCGACGGCGCAGCTCAACAGCTCCGCCTTGTGGTAGGCCAGCACCTTGGGGGCGAGTTCGCCGCCGACCACATGCAGGAAGGAGACGATGATGAAGCCCATGGTCAATCCGGCGATATCGCCCCAGACGGTGGCGGCTTCCGGAGTGGTGAACAGGACGAAAAGGCTTTGGAATCCGGGGGACATCAGCTCTTTGAAGGCGTCCATGCCGATGTAACCCAGGGCCATGGAGACCAGGGTGATGCCGATCTGGGTCACGGCGTAGAAACGGGTGGGTTCCTCATGCAGCAGTTTGACCATTTTGGCGCCCTTGTCGCCCATGTCGGCCAACTGTTTGATGCGACTGCGTCGGGCGGCGGTGATGGCCACCTCCGAGCCCACGAAGAAGGCGTTGCCCGCCACGAGAGCCAGGATTGCCACCAGCTTGCCCAATAAAACCACGTCCATCCCATTCTCCTTGCTTCAGGAAACGATCGATCCTCCCGTGTCCACCCGGACGGACGGGAACGACGCCGGCCCGCAGGGCCGAATCGTCCTCATGGCGGTGACCATTCCGGTCGGATGGTGATTTCCGATCCGGTGGACAACACGGTCATGGATCCGTTCCGTGATGGAAGCGGCTGGACGCGGGAAAGTCAAGGAGTGAATATGGTAAAATTAGCTTATATTTCAATATGTTAATTGCATATGGGCAATAAAATCCCCTGGCGGGGAACAGTATAGCGGGGTTAACTTAAGCCACGTTGAATTCAACCCGGATTCGTTTCAACGCAGCCCCGGAGGGGGCAATGGGGTGTTGTAACGGGGCGGGATCTCTCGCTATTCAATGAGGCATCCGGTAAAATAATGGTTTGAAACCCCGGTATTTTTTGAATGCTGAAAGGTGCTGGCGCGACTTCCGGGGGCGCCCGTCCCACCGGGGCGGTTCCGGGTTGAGGAAAAGCGCTGTCAGGCGGCGCGGATGTAGCGGATTCGGGAAGGGCAGGTATGGTTGGTGATTCCACACATGAAAACGGAGAGAGGCCATGATGCACTCCTACGAAGCGGAAGTCAGCGCGGATGGACAGGTTCGGTTGCGAGAACCGATGGTGTTACGGGGACGCCATCGTGCCGTGCTGACCGTGCTGGAGCCTCTGGAATCCGATGAGGTCGCCAGCGACGCCATGGAAGCTCTCCCCAACTGGCGGCGCTTTGCCGGGGTCATGAAGGAGTCGCCCCATTTCAACGGGGATCCTGTTTCCATCCAGAGGGCGATGCGCGATGAGTGGGATTGATTGGTTGCTCGACACCAGCTTGGTGATCGGTCTTCTCAAGGGGCAAGACGCTGCCATGGTGCTTGCCGAGGAGAAGAACCTGGTGTTGCAACGGACGGCGGTCAGCCAGATTACCCGGATGGAATTGTTGGGATTCCCGGAGTTGACCGAAGCGGAGGAGGCGGAGATTCGATCATTTCTTGATGCTTGCCAAGTCGTCTTGTTGGACGAGATGGTCGAACATCAGGCGATTCGATTGCGCCGAAGCGGGATGTTCAAGCTTCCCGACGCCATTATTGCCGCCACCGCACTGACGTTGAGAGTGCCATTGCTGACCCTGGATCGTGGGATGTCGGCTGCGATGGGGCGCATGGATGAGAAGGCATGATTAGGAACCCACGATGAAGTGCCAGGTTTGCGGTTCGGAGTTGGAAAGAACGGTGACCTGTTTGCCGTTCAAAACCGCCGAAGATTCCGACGTGATTGTGAAGAACCTGCCGGTGGCGCAGCGTGGTAATTGTCGGGAGTACCTGATCGAGGATGGTATCATGGCGCAAGTGGAATTGATTTTGGAGCGTATTGGACCCGCAGCCGAGCTGGAAGTGGTTCGGTATGCCGCATAGGGTGCATGGGGTCCGCAGTATTTCTTTGGCATGGGCCCGGGTGCAGCAGCCCGGACAGAAGCGTGATCGTGTTGAAGACCGTTGAAGCCGAGATCGGAGTGGATGGGCAGGTCCGGTTATGGGAGCCGCTCCCCTTGACGTGTCGCCAGCGGGCGGGGGTGACGGTACCGGAGTCGGTGCCGGATGATGCGGAAGAACAGCACAACCGGGCAGTGCTGCACGTTACCGAAAAGTCGTTGGCGCAGGATTGGGACCGTCCCGAGGAGGAAGAGGCATGGGCGTATTTGCAACCGGACAGGTAGTTCTGTTGCCTTTCCCTTTTTCCGATTTGAGTCGCAGCAAATACCGCCTGGCGGTGATACTGGCTGATGCCGGACGTGGAGACTGGGTTCTGTGCCAGATCACCAGCAATCCCTATGCGGATGACCGGGCGGTGGAACTGTCTCATGATGCGTTCACCAGCGGTGGGTTGCAGCGGGTCCGCTATGTCCGTCCCGGCAAGCTGTTTCCCGAGCGTTTTCATCGCACCATTGAAGAAAAGCATGTCGTGGTGCAGGAAGGTCTTGCGGCTCGGCGACCTGGCGGAATAAATCATCCGGCGAAGGAGGGGTGAGCTTGATCGACTATGACAAACTCAGAAAATTGCTCCAACACCTGGAGAGGCAATACGCCAACCATCAAGGGGCGCGACTGCGGCCCGAACTCACGGAGATTGACCGGGAGGCCATCGCGGAGTCGGTCATTCAGCGGTTCGAGACCTGTTACGATACCTTGTGGAAGGATCTCAAACGCCATCTGGTGGAAGGCCTGGGACTGCCGGAGGTTCCCAACAGTCCGAAACCCATCCTCCGGCTGGCGGGGCAGAACGATCTGTTGCCCTCTCCGGTGGAACAATGGCTGAAGTATGCCGAGGCCCGCATCGGCACCAGCCACGACAATAGCGGCGACAAGGCGGCCCAAGCGCTGGTGGTCATGGAGGCGTTCATTGCCGATGCCATCGGCCTTTACCGCACCATGACGGGAACCCCATGGAAATGAGCGGTCCGGGCATCACCCCGGAGCAAGGGGCGACGCTGCAGGCGCTGTTGCGCCGTTTTCTGCCCGGCGTGACGGTGTGGGCCTACGGCTCCCGTGTCAAGGGAACCGCCCGGCCTTACTCCGATCTGGATCTGGTGGTCTTTGCCACGTCCGCCCAACGTTCCCCGGTTGCGGAACTCCAGGAGGCGCTGGAGGAAAGCAACCTTCCCTTCCCGGTGGATGTTCTGGTCTGGGATGACCTGCCGGCAAGTTTCCATCGCAACATTGAGGAAAGGTATATCGTGTTGCAGGATGAAGGCGTGGCAAAACTCCCGCTGCCGAGCAGGAATCTATTTTAAATATTTTATCTATTAAGTATCAAAAAAAGAAAATATTATATCATTTGACTTTTTCATTATCTTTCTCTTGGATTTTTAATTAAATCCTGGAAATGTATTGCGCCTTGCACCCGGCAACCCGTATCCCTGGCCTTTCCGTCGACGGAAAGGCAGACGGGGCCTCGTTGTATCCCCCGGTGTGACACGGTTCTCCTCCTTTTGTCGGTATAAACTTTGCATGCATGGGTTCAGACCCCGGTTTGCCGGCAAGGCTTTCCGGTTGGGTCACACACTTGCACGTTCAGGGAAAGCTGGCATGGGTCGTTTTTGCCGGAGCAATAATGCATCGAACAGGATGGCGGGATGCCGGTTGGCGGTGGGGTCGCTGCTGCTGCTGAGTTCCTGCGCCACGCCCGAGCCCAAGCCCGGCGGCGAGTTCGCCATGGCTCAGAAGGCCTTGTTGGAAGATATCAAGGATTCCAGCCGCAAGACCCCGGCTGCCCCCGGCGCGGACGGCAGGCCCGTTCAACCCCGTGGAGCCGTTCCCCCGGAAGTGAGCCAGGCCCTGATGCCCGGTCTGGACATGCATCTGCAGAAGAAGGCCACCGACGTTCCCATTCTGGAAACCCGCTTCGATGTCATGGTGGACAACGCCCCGGCACGGGAGTTTTTCATGGGGCTGGTGGCGGAAACCCCCATCAACATGGTGGTGCATCCCGATGTGAACGGCAGCATCTCATTGACCTTGAAGGATGTCACCGTGGACCGGGTGGTGGAGACGGCCTGCAAGATGTATCAGTTCGATTGCCAGAAGGGGGTCAACGGTTTCGAGATCTATCCGCGACGCCTGACCACGCGCACCTTCAAGCTCGATTTTCTGCCCATGACCCGTAGCGGGCGCTCTCAGACGCGGGTGTCGTCGGGCAACACCCAGCAGACGCAGAGTACCTCCGGCACCGGCACCTCGGCGGCCACCTCGACCACCACCAACACCTCCGGCAGCGATGTCACCACCTCCAACGACGCCGATTTCTGGAAGGAGTTGGAGGACACCCTGCGGGTGTTTCTGGGGCTGGCTCCCAAGGTGACCACCACCACCGGTCAGTCGGGCGGTACGGCCCAGGTGCAACAGGCGGCGCAGACGCCCGCGCCGGCAACGCCGCATCTCGCGGCGGACGGCACGCCCATCAAGGATCCGGAATACCAGAAGGGGGTCATCGTCAATCGCCAGGCGGGGCTGGTGGTGGTGCGGGCCCATCCTGAGGATTTGCGAGAAATTGACAACTATCTGACACAATTGGCCCAGGGCGCCAAACGGCAGGTGATCCTGGAAGCCAAGATTTTGGAAGTGGAACTGAGCGACGGCTTTCAGTACGGCATCAACTGGCTGGCGGTGAGCCGGGGCTTGGGCAAGCAGCAGCCGCTGGCCAGCGAGCCCCGCAAGGGGACCACCATGACCGACGGCAGCGCCTCGTCGATGTGGGAGGCCAACCGGCCGGTTTCGGTTCCGGTGATCACGGATACGGCCAGCACGGCGCTGACCTATCAGGACACCATTCCCTACTGGAAGAATACGGCGGCCATTCTCTCCCAGGCTCAGGCCGGGGATCCCTTCGCTCTGGCCATGAAGGCCGGGGATTTCGTCGGGTTTCTCGATCTGTTGCGTCAGCAGGGCAAAGTTCAGGTTCTTTCCAGCCCGAGGGTGGCCACCACGAACAATCAAAAAGCCGTTATCAAGGTGGGTGAGGACGAGATCTTCGTCACCGACGTCAATATTTCCACCACCGAGTTCGGCACCAATCTGGACCCGACCTTCACCCCCTTCTTTTCGGGTGTGGCCCTGGACGTGACGCCGCAGATTGGCGACGATGGCGCGGTGACGCTGCACATTCATCCCATGGTGACGGAAGTGACCGACAAGGTGAAGACCTTCGCCTTCGGCACCACCACCCAGGTCTATCCGCTGGCCCTGGCCCGCAGCCGGGAAGTGGACAGCATCGTGCGGGTGAAGGATGGCGAGGTGGTGGTGATCGGCGGTCTGATGAAGCGCGAGATGAAGGACAGCGACGACAAGGTGCCCATTTTGGGGGATCTGCCCCTTATCGGACGTATGTTCGGACGGACCTCGCGCAGTTGGGTGAAGAACGAACTGGTCATCCTGCTGCGTCCACGCCTGGTGGTCAACAGCGAAAGCTGGCACGGCGTGGTGGAAGAGACGGCGGACCGGGTGAAGAGCATGACGCCGGAGCCGATGATCTGGTAGGCCGGGGCGGAGCAACACGAGAGCAGTCGGATGGCCTGTTCCCGCCGGGGGCTTGACAGAATCGCCTCTTTCGGATGAAGGTGGGAAGCAGTTCACATTCTTAATCATTGGGTGTGGCAACAGCGGCGGATGAGCCGACCGGGAAAAGGATCCAGCGGTGAGTACGATCAACCGGATACTGATAGGGCTTGCGAAAAAGTTGGAGGAGAAGGAGCCGCGCGTCGATCTGGAATACGATCCCCAGGCGCTCGGTCTGACCGTTCCCCCGATTTCGGCCTGGAGGCGCATTCGAGTCAGTACGTGGGTAATTTTCGGAGCCACGGTGGTTCTGATGGTGGTGGCCATTCCGCCGGCGCTGCAAGCCTGGATCGACACGCCCGGATATGTTGCCCCGCAGCCGTTGGTCCGACCGGTGGTTCGGGCGGATGAGGTGGTGCGGGCCCAAGCCCAGGCGGTACCGGTCGCGAAGCCTGCGGCCCAGCCGGTTGCCCAGGCGGTACCGGTAGCGAAGCCTGCGGCCCGGCCGGTTGCCCAGGCGGTACCGGTTGCCCAGGCGGTACCGGTTGCCCAGGCGGTACCGGTTGCCAAGCCTGCCCCCCAGCCGGAGGTGGTTGCCCAGGTCTCTTCCCCGGCGTCGGCCAGAGGTGGCCCCGCCATGGCCCCGAATCTCGATCCCAATCGCTGGCCCGGTGCGGATATGGAGCGCGGCAGGGTGGTTGCGGAAGCCCCTCGCGAGAGTGCGCCTGCTGCCCCGGCGCCAGTCGAGGCATCCGGCAAATATCCGGTTCACACCATTCAGGTGGCGGCTTTTCTGCAAGAGGAACAGGCCAAGAAGCAGCTCGCCGAGTTGCAGGAACGGGGTTACGCGCCCTATTTGCTGCACATTTTGGATAAAAGCGGGCGCACCTGGTACACGGTTTGTCACGGGCTGTTCACCGAGCGCCGCGAGGCCGACGCCATGGCGGGGCGCATGAAGGCCAAGGATTCTCTGAAGCCGATGATTCTGACCGTGGCCCAGGACGACTTTTTCCGTTTTCTGTCCCGGCAGGACCAGGATGCGGCGGCCCAGCGCATGGCGGGCCTGATGCAGGCCCCTGCGGAGAAGGCCATTCCGGAGAAGAAGGGCAAGGCGGTCAAAGCGGCGGAGCCGGTGGCCAAGGCGGCCCCGGTGGTTCAGGATTCCGCGGCGGCCCCGACGGCGAGTCCGACCGGCGGTCGCTTCGAGGTGCAGTTGGGGGCCTTCAAGGACGATCCGCCGGGAGCGCGCAACTATCTCAAGGAGATCGAGGCGCTGGGTTTTCAGGCCTCCATTCAGGAAGTGGCCAGCCGCAAATATCCGGGGGTCATCTGGCACACGGTGCGGGTGGGCCCTTTCCAGGAGCCTCGGGAGGCGCAGGCTTTCGTCACCCGTTTCAAGGCGCAAACCGGGCGTGATGCCTATGTGGCGGTGCATGGTTCCTTCCAGTCACCGGCCCGAATCGCTGCGGAGGCCCCGGTGACGGAGGAGGCCCCGGTGAAGGCTTCCGTGCCCGTGAAGACCCCCGAGCCGGTGAAGATGGCGGAGCCGGTGAAGGTTCCGGCCCCGGTGAAGACCCCCGAGCCGGTGAAGATGGCGGAGCCGGTGAAGGTTCCGGCCCCGGTGAAGGCTCCCGAACCGGTGAAGATGGCGGAACCGGTGAAGGTTCCGGTCCCGGTGAAGATCCCCGAGCCGGTGAAGATGGCGGAGCCGGTGAAGGTACCGGACCCCGTGAAGGCTGCCGAGCCGGTGAAGATGGCGGAGCCGGTGAAGGCTCCCGAGCCTCCGACCAAGCCCCAGGTTCTGGCGCGGATGCCCCCGGAGCCGGAAAAGATGGTGGAGCC
>JADGAQ010000085.1:0-8871 GCA_015231925.1 Magnetococcales bacterium | reverse complement strand
CCAAGCCCCAGGTTCTGGCGCGGATGCCCCCGGAGCCGGAAAAGATGGTGGAGCCGGTGAAGGTCCCGGAGCCGGTGAAAGCTCCCGAGCCGGTGAAGGCCCCGGAACCGGTGAAGATGGTCGAACCGGCGCGGATGGCGGAGCCTCGCAAAGCCCCGGAGCCGGTTCAGGTCAACACCACGCCGGCCGGTCGCATGAGTGTGCATATCGCGGCCCCGCCGGTGGTGGACGGGCGTCGGGCGGAAGAGGTCTATCGGGAGGCGGAAGCCCTGGCGGAGCGCAAAGCCAACGCCATGGCGGAGACCCGTGCCCGGGAGGCGTTGGGTTTGGATCCCAACCATCAGGGGGCGCGTTATCTACTGGCCAAGGTGCTTTATCTGCAGGGGCGGGGCAGCGAGTCCTATCCGCTGCTGACCGAGGGGTTGCAACGTTCCTTTGATGCCAACATGGCCAAGCTCTTCGCCCGCATTCTGGTGGAAGACGGCAAGGACGAGGCGGCGCTGGGGGTGTTGGAGCAGGCGGGCACCCAGGGCGGGGAGCCCGACGCGGAGATGATGGCTTTGCTGGCGGCGCTTTATCAGCGCACCAACAACCACTGGAAGGCCATCGATCTTTACGAGAAGCTGTTGGAGCAGAATCCGGCGCGGGGTACCTGGTGGATGGGATTGGGCATCTCCCTGGAGAAGGTCAACGAGCCGGGGGCCGCGTTGCAGGCCTATCGCAACGCCCTGTCCCGCGGCCAGTTGGATGCCCAGTTGCGCAAGTTCATCCAGGATCGCGTCAAGGCTCTGTCGGGCTAGGGGTGAAACGTGCAAGCCCTCAAGAAAAAGGTCCGTCTGGGTGACTTGCTGGTCGAAAGCGGCATCATCAACGCCGAGCAGTTGACCAAGGCGCTGGAGCATCAGAAGAGTTCCGGCCTGAAGCTGGGCGAGGCGTTGTTGGCGCTCAACTTCGTCACTGAAAGCAAGCTCAACTCCTTTCTGGCGCAACAGCGCAAGAAGGTGCGCATCGGCGAACGCCTGGTGGAACACGGCGTCATCACCGAAGAGCAGTTGCAGACGGCCCTGGTGGAGCAGAAGAAGACCGGCAAGAAGCTGGGGCAGGTCTTCTCCTATCTGGGCATCCTGTCGGAATACCAGTTTCTGGAGTTTCTCGCCGGGCAGATGGACGTTCCTTTCGTCGATCTGCGCAAGTTTTCCTTCGAGCCGGAGGTGGTCAACCTTCTTCCCGAATCGGCGGCGCGTCGGTTCCGCGCCATCGCCTTGGCCAAGACCGACAGCAGCGTGCTGGTGGGTATGGCCGATCCGGCGGATGTCTTCATCTTCGACGAGTTGACCCGCATTCTGCGTCATGCGCCACGGGTGGCCATGGTCAGCGAGGGCGATTTGTTGCGGGTGCTGGACCGTCTCTATCGTCGCACCGACGAAATCCGCGAACATGTGGAGGCTTTGGGGGAGGAGGTCGCCAAATCGGACTTCAGTCTGGACCAGATTGTCCAGTCCGAGATGGTGGTGGATGCTCCCGTGGTCAAGATTCTGCAATCGCTTTTCGAGGATGCGGTGCAGGTGGGGGCTTCCGACATTCATATCGAGCCGGACGAAGAGGTATTGCGCATTCGGCAGCGCATCGACGGCATTCTTCACGAGCAGATCGTCAAGGAGAAGCGCATCGCCCCGGCGCTGGTTTCCAAGTTGAAGCTGATGGCGGGGTTGGAAATCGCCGAGAAGCGGCTGCCCCAGGACGGACGCTTCAACATGTCGGTGAAGGGGCGCAAGATCGATGTGCGTCTTTCCACGCTGCCGATTCAGGACGGGGAGTCGGTGGTGATGCGTCTGCTCTCCCAGGATGCGGATAATTTGCGCCTGGAAAAAGTGGGCATGCGGCCCCAGATGATGGAGATGTTCCGTTACTACATCGGTCGGCCCAACGGGTTGATTCTGGTGACGGGGCCCACGGGTTCGGGCAAGACCACCACCTTGTACGGGGCGCTCAACAGTCTCAACGAGCCCACCAAGAAGATCATCACCGTGGAGGATCCGGTGGAGTACCGGCTGCCGCGGGTCAATCAGGTGCATGTCAAGCCCAAGATCGGTTTGACCTTCGCCTCGGTATTGCGCACGGTGTTGCGGCAGGATCCGGACATCATCCTGGTCGGTGAAATGCGTGACAAGGAGACGGCGGAAATCGCCATCAAGGCGGCGTTGACGGGCCATCTGGTGCTGTCGACCCTGCACACCAACGATGCGGTTTCCACGGCGATCCGTCTGGTGGATATGGGGGTGGAGAGTTTCGCGGTGGCCTCCTCGTTGCGTTGCATCGTGGCGCAACGTCTGGTGCGGCGGGTGTGTCGCAACTGCAAGGAGAGCTACAAGCCGACCCAGCGGGAGATGGTGTTGTTGCGGGGCATGATCGGTGCGCGGGCCCAGCAGGCCACTCTGGTTCGGGGTGTGGGCTGCGGGGATTGCAGCAAGTCGGGCTACGCCGGGCGTATTGCGGTACTGGAGATGCTGGAGATGCGGGGTCCGCTGGTGACCTATCTGGGCAAGGGGGACACCACGGGTTTCATTGCCGAGGCCAAGAAGCTGCCGAGTTATGTTCCGTTGCATCTGGCGGCGCTGGAGTATGCTCTGGAGGGGGTGACCACCATGGAAGAGGTGATGCGCCTGACCACGGAGCTGGTGGAGGAGGGGCCGACGGCGGAGGAGGAGGCGGCGTTGGCGGCGGAGGCGCAGCCGGCGGCGGAGGTGAAGGGGCCTGCGGAGGTCAAGACGGCTCCGGTGGTGGCTTTGCGGCCGGGTGTGGCGGCGGGTCAGCCGAGACCTGCGGGGGCTCCTGCGGGCCAGCCGAGACCTGCGGGAGCGCCGGCGGCGGGTCAGCCGAGACCTGCGGGAGCGCCGGCGGTGCGGCCTCCCGGCGCCCCGGTGGCCAGACCGGCCGGTTGAGCGGAGGTCTTTCAGTAATACGGGGGTCCGGGGGGGATTATCCCCCCCGGCGGGGTTCGGGGCAGCGCCCCGAGGTGTTGACTGGCCGTTGCGGTCCGCCGCCGCCCATGAATCCCCAAAAGCTTCCATCCCATGCGGAGCGGATTTATCGCGGCGGACCGCGGGGGGGCAAGGGGGGGCCTCATCCCCCCATCCGTTGAAGTTCGCCGTTGAAGTTTGCCGTTGAAGTTTGCCGTTGAAGTTCGCCGTTGCCGTTGCTTTTCACGGCAGGCTTTGCACGGGGAAAACCCGGCTTTTGCTCGGGAGTGGCGTTCAAGGATGGGGGGATGAGGCCCCCCCTTGCCCCCCCGCGGTCCGCTGCGATAAATCTGTTGGGTGCGGGATGGCGGCTTTCGGGATTCCATTGGCTGCGGCGGACCGCAACGGCCAGTCAACACCTCGGGGCGCTGCCCCGAACCCCGCCGGGGGGGATAATCCCCCCCGGACCCCCGTATATCTTGTCCTTACATCGAGTGCTATCCGTCCATGGCCAATTTCGAATACACCGGACGATCCCGCAACGGCGCCACCGTTCAGGGCAAAATCCTTGGTCCCAACACCGAAGCCGTTGTCGAGCAGCTCCTCAACCGGGGCATCACTCCCATTTCCGTCAAGGAGATGCGCAACGCCGCCGCCGAGGGAGGCATCGAACTGGCCATCTTCATCGATTGGCCCAGCATCGACGACCTCCTGCTCTTCACCCGGCAGATGTACACCCTGGCCAAATCGGGTGTACCCCTGGTGCGCGCTTTTCAGGGACTGGTGGAAAGCACCCACAACAAAAAACTCGTCGAAGCCATGCGGCAGATCGTCGAGGATCTCCAGGGCGGACGCGACCTCTCCGGCGCTCTGGCCCGCCACCCGCGCATCTTCGACCACCTCTACGTGCGCATCGTGCGCATGGGCGAGGAGACCGGACGCATGGAAGAGTCCTTCAACCAGCTCTACAAATATATGGAAGTGGACAAGGAGACCCGCAAGCGCATCAAAAGCGCCCTGCGTTACCCCACCTTCGTGCTGATCGCCATCACCATCGCCATGGTGATCGTCAACTATTTCGTCATCCCCGCCTTTGCCGAAATGTTCAAGGGTTTCAAAACCGAACTGCCCCTGATGACCCGGATCTTGCTGAACACCTCGCATTTCACGCAGCAATATATTATCTATATTATCGGCGCCATTGTGGCGGCGTTCTATTCCTTCAATTACTATGTCGGAACCCCGATGGGTAAGCTGTGGTGGGACCGGCAGAAGTTGCGCATGCCGCTGGTGGGTTCGATCATCAACCGGGCCACGTTGGCGCGATTTTCCCGTGCTTTTGCCATGGGATCCCGGTCGGGGTTGCCCACCATTCAGATTTTGGGGGCGGTATCGGAGGCGGTGGACAATGCGTATGTGCAAAAGCGCATTGAAGAGATGGTGGTGGGTATTGAGCGTGGGGAGAGCATGGTTCAGGCGGCATTCACCAGTGGCATGTTCACGCCGTTGGTGATGCAGATGATGTCGGTGGGTGAAGAGACCGGCGCCATGGATGACATGATGCAGGAGGTAGCGGAGTTTTACGAGCGGGAGGTGGAGTACGAGGTGGCCAATCTGAGTTCCGCCATCGAGCCGATCATGCTGTTGGTGATCGGGGCCATGGTGCTGGTGTTGGCGTTGGGTATCTTCATGCCGATGTGGGAGATGGGGGCGGCGGCCACCAAGAAGTAGATAAATCCTTTAAGTATTAAAAAGGGTTGGGGGGTCAAGGGGGGAGCTCTGCTGCCCCCCTTGAACTTTTCCTTATCCTTTATCCTTTATCATCTATTCTTTTTCCTTTATCCTCTATCCTTTCAGGCTCGCCCAGCTGACGGCCATCCTTTTCGGCGTCCTTTTGCCGAAAAGGATGGCCTGAAAGCGAGCCAGCCATTGGTCCTGGCCTGTGCCAATCGTCCGTTTGATTGGCACAGGCCAGGACCGGATTGCCCGCGAGAGGCGATCACTGTCCGGCCCCCGTGAAGGCGAATCGATGAGGCCGATTCGCCTTCACGGGGTAATAAAAACCCCGCCGGGTCCTCGAACCTCCGGGGATGAGGCCCCCGGAGGTTCGACTCCCGTTAGCTGGGCGGGGGTGAGTCAAAGGAGACAGGAAGAGTTCCCAGGGCGCTGCCCTGGACCCGCCGGGGGGGATAATCCCCCCCGGACCCCCGTATTCGTCTACACAGGGTTGCCATGGCATTTTCCCTTCCCCATCTCCCCAAAGCTCGCTCCCGGCTCTACACTCGGCTCGACGGCTACCTGCGCATTCTGTGGGAGTCGCTGACGGGACATCGCCTGAAAGGCGAGGAGGATCTGGCGAAGTGGGTCGAGGCCTTGTGCGGCCAAATCGGTTCACCTTACGGCGTCGACATGCCCATGGCTCGTGTGGGCATCTATGCGGCGGTTCAGGCCTTGATCCGTCCGGGGCAAAAAGTGGCCCTTTCGCCCTACACCATCGCCGATGTGATCAACATGGTGGTGTGCGCGGGCGGGGTGCCGCTGTTTGTGGATATCGACCGGGCCACCTGCAACATCGATCCTTCGGCTTTGGAAGAGGCGTTGCGGCGACACCCGGATGTCGGGGCGGTGTTGGTGACCCACTTTTACGGCTTGGCCTGCGACATGCCGCGCATTCAGGAGATTTGCCGGAATCGGGGCGTGCCGCTGATCGAGGATGCCGCCCAGGCCTTCGGCACACGTCTGGCGGGGCGGTCGGTGGGCTCTTTCGGGGATGTGGGCATTTTCAGTTTCGGCTTGTACAAGGGGGTCAACACCTTTTACGGGGGGTTGCTGGTCACGCCGCATCGCGGGCTTTACGAGCGGGTGCGGGAGCAGCGGCGGGAGTGGCCCTGGCAGCCGCAAGGGGCTTTTCTGGGCCTGGTGGCCAAGGCGGTGGTCACGGATGTGCTGACCCATCCGTTGTTGTACGGGATGTTCACCTTCTATCTGTTCCGTTACGCTTATCAGCGCAAGATCGCCTGGTTGAACAAGCATTTGAGTTTCGATATCGATCCGCAGCTCAAAACGGTGCTGCCGGAGGGTTATGCGGTGCGCTACACGCCGTTGCAGGCGCGGCTGGGGCTGGCGCAACTGCCGGGGGTGGCGGCGGATCTGGCTGCGCGGGTGCGGACTGCGCAGCGGTATCATCGGGGTTTGCAGGATATCGGGGAGTTGATTCTGCCGCCCTGGCGGGAGGATGGTTCGCACGGTTACAGCTATTATCCCGTGCAGTACGAGGATCGTGAGGCGTTGGTCTCTTTTGCCCTGAGTCGGGGGGTTGATCTGGCGGAGAGTCATCACAAGAACTGTGCGGCCTTGCCCTGTTTTGCGCCGTATGCCGGGGAGTGTCCCTCGGCGGCGCGGACGGCGCGTTCGCTGATCTATCTGCCGACCTATCCGGGGTATGATGTGCAGGAGGTGGAGCGGGTGATACGGGTGATACGGGCGTTTTTCGGCAGGGCGTGAGTTGGTCCTTCTCCAATCCCTGAAAGGTTTGTGTCAGTCAATTGTCAAGTTCTTCTGACTCGGGAGAAGAGTAATGCTTTTGTCCTATGACCCCCGCTACAATGTCGCTTACATCCGTCTTCGGGAGGAGATGGGTGAGGTGGAAACCTTGCGCATCAGCGAGGAGTTGAACATCGACCTTTCACCCGATGGCAAGGTTTGCGGTATCGAACTGCTCAACGCCAACGAGCAGTTATTGCAACCGGACCAGGGAAAGCTGATGGTCTCCAATACCCAAACGGGCGACCAGTGGGAACGAATGGTTGCTTCATCGTAAGGATGCTTCCATAGCAACGACTCAGAACCCTGTACAGCGCGGCATGACCCTATCAACGGCGCAAGGCAAAGTCCCAGGGGTGCCCCCTGGACCCCATGGGGTCGGAAGTCAACAGCAAAAGGATGAGTCCCAGGGCGCTGCCCTGGACCCGCCGGGGGGGATAATCCCCCCCGGACCCCCGTATACCTGAACAGAAACTTCGTTTGAACAACCCCGGCTGTGTCCGGGTGTTGAGTTCAAAGAAGGGGAGGGTGAGTCCCTCCCCTTGCCCCCTCCGGCGGGTCGAAGTGGGGACAGGGTTTGGAGAGTGTGCGTAGTTGGGCATTTCCCCTTTTGGCTTCGACCCGCCAAAGGCCGGGTCAACACCTCGGGGCGCTGCCCCGAACCCCGCCGGGGGGGATAATCCCCCCCGGACCCCCGTATAACTCAACTACCCCTCCGGCGCTTCGCTGCCGATGCGCCAGGCGTTGGCCATGATCGTCAGGCCGATGGTGGTCCCCGTCACGCTGGGAAAGGTGCTGCTGTCGACCAGATGCACCCGCTGCAACCCCCCCGGTCGCCCCAACAAATCACTCTGACCCCGCTGCGGAACCCCCGCCACCATGGGAAAACTGCCTCCCAAATGGTTGCCCGCACCCGGTCCGGCCAACATCGCCGCCATTCCCAGCGGTACGAATCCCGTCTGCCGCCGCAACCCCCGAAACAGCCGCATCAATCGCTTCACTATCAGGCCGCTCCCCTCATTTTCCCGCCCCACCACCCGCCACGGTCCCGTGGGGGTCTCGCCGCGATGCACCTCCAGATGGCTGGAATCCCGCGAATGCAGCGATCCCCAGAAAAAGAGCCCCCGACTCAGGAGCGGATTGAGCAGCCGCTTCATCCGGCTGCCCATGGTCACGGGATTCAAGCCCACGGCGTTCATGGCCAGCGCGTTCATGGGCGATACCTGAATCAGCAGGTGGCAGGGGGAAATCCCTTCGTTGCGCAGCAGGAGGAAGAGCCCCGGAAAGACGTGCCGGGCCTCGTCGACGATCCCCGGCACACCGTGCCCTTGAAGACAAGGCACGAAGAACTTGTCGCTGCAGACCAGGCGCAGAGGCTCTCCGCTCCAGAAGGGGGAGTGGATCAGAATGCGGCTGGAGCCCAATGCACCCGCTGCCAGGAAAAGGCGGGAACAGGCCAGTCGGAAAGGTGTGTCGTCGGCGTGTCGCCCGTGCAGTTGCACGGTGGTGTCGCGCTCTTCCAGCCAGTCCACGATCATGCCGGGGCGGTAGTCCACCTCGCCCCGCTGCTGCAGGCGGAGCATCTCCTGTCCGGCGTTGTACACCGCGCCTGTTGGACAACCGGAGAGGCAGTTGCCGCAAAGCTGACATCCGGGGCTGTGGTTGTCGGCGGCGGCGCGAATGGCCAGGCGGGATTGGCCGAAGAGCAGGCCGTGCTGTTGCAGGGTGAGGCGATGGCGTTGCAGGCGATGTTTCAGCAGGGTGATCTGCGCGGCATCGGGCAGGGCGGGGCAGGGGATGGCATGGGAGGGGAAGAAGGGTTGCAGGTCGTCTTCGGCGGTGGAGAGGGGGATCTCCTGCAACACGCGCCGGTAGGCGGGATCGAGGGCCTCTCGGGAGAGGGGCCATTGCTGCATGTCGTCGGCGATCATGGGGAAGAGGGCGCCGGCCCAGGCGTTGGAGAAGCCGCCGAGGGCCAGGGTGACATCCCCGGTGGCGTTGTGGCGTTGCATGTTCAGTCGGGTGTGGGCGTAGAGGTAGTCGGAGCCGAAGACCCGTTTTTTGGGCAGGCGTCGGTCGCTTCGCGGGGTGTCCTGGATGGCGAGGCGGTCGGCGGTGGACCAGAGGGTGGGGGGGGTGGCGCGCAAGCGGTCGATGAGGGATTGGCGGGAGGCGTCGAGGGTATCGCCGCCGTCGAGGATGAGGGGGCGGAGGCCGCGGGCGATGCAGGCTTTGGCGCACCAGAGGGCCGCCAGGCCCGAGCCGATGATGACGGTGGAGGAGTCCAAAGGAGTTCTCCAAGGGAACGCAGAGAAAATACGGGGGTCCGGGGGGGATTATCCCCCCCGGCGGGGTTCGGGGCGGAGCC
>JADGAQ010000084.1 GCA_015231925.1 Magnetococcales bacterium | reverse complement strand
GAGTGGCGTTGGATCACCCCACATGCCCTGGCCTTCGACGGCTACCGCTGGCATGTGCGGGCTTTCTGCCACAAGTGTGTTCAAGGACTTCGTGATGGCCCGCATTGTCGGTATTCGGGGCACCAAGGAACACGACCTGACCCCGGAAGAAGACCGGGAATGACACGAGGTCATCGACGTGAGGATCGGCCCACATCCGGACCTTACCGAGAACCAGCGCAAGGCCATAGAGATGGATTACGGGATGGAGAATGGGGAAATGGTGATCTCCGTTCGGCGAGGTTTCCTCTTCTATTTCCTGAAGAGACTGGGCTTGGACATCGATCCCAGCGTGCGCCAACCCTGGTGCCAGCAGATCGTCTTGCTCAACCGGGCAGATGTGTGCGCCGCCTTTTCGTTGTCGGAGGGGGATGTCTCGTGAGGAAAGTAAACGATACGATCATTTCTTCGGCTACACATCCATATAGCTTTCGTTATTCATTAGCGTTAGTCCTCATTGAACGAAAAAGCCTGTGGAGAGCGTTCTGATGGACGTTTTTGAGTTCCGGAAAAAACTTGTTTCCGAGTACGAACAATTCTCCCGCAGTTTCAGCAAGATCATGGCTGAGGACATGCGAAGCCATGTGGATGCTGAATATCGGAATGGGCGCTTCTGGCCTGCTCCGCTGGTTCAGCTGAACCCCAGCTTCGTGTCGGGCGGCTGGATTGATGATCTGGTTTCCGAGGGACTGTTGCACTCCGAGTGCCGTAACATTTTCCGAGTCCAAAAGAGTCCAGGTTCTCTGGGCTACCCGATGAAAGTTCACAAGCACCAGGAAGAAGCCATACGGATTGCTCGGCGTGGTGAAAGCTACGTCCTGACCACCGGAACCGGGTCAGGGAAATCTCTCTCATACTTTATCCCCATCGTGGACCACGTCCTTCGCCACAAGGCGAGCAAGGGAAAGCCCGGCATTTCCGCAGTTGTGGTCTACCCCATGAACGCTCTTTGCAACAGCCAGATGGAGGAGTTGGATAAATTCCTTCGGGTCGGCTATGGGCCAAGTCAGGAGCCAGTGACGTTTGCCCGGTACACCGGCCAGGAATCACAGGAATCACAGGAAGAGCGGCAAAAGATCGCAGAATCTCCACCGGATATTCTTCTTACCAACTACGTCATGCTTGAGTTGATCATGACGCTGCATGATCCTGCCGACCAGGCCGTCATCAAACATGCTGCCGGTTTGCGCTTCCTGGTCCTGGACGAGTTGCATACCTATCGCGGTCGCCAGGGCGCTGATGTGGCTATGCTGGTCAGGCGGGTCCGCGAGCGGCTCAACGCCGACTTGCTCTGCGTGGGAACTTCCGCCACCATGGCCAGCGAAGGCGCGGCGGCGGATAGGAACCGTGTTGTTGCAGAAGTCGCCAGCCGTTTGTTTGGCTCCAAGGTTCGCCCCGAGAATATTGTTACCGAAACTCTGGAGAGGAGTACGGCTTCGGACACCACCGCAACCAAGCAGGAGCTTGCAAAAGCGGTAACAGAGGGGGTTCCGTCAATCGTAGCCTATGAAGACCTCCGCAGCCATCCGGTTGCTGTCTGGATTGAACGCAATCTTGGTCTGGAACAAGAGGATGGACGGCCTGACGGTAAACTGGTCCGATTCTCCCGTCCCAGAACGCTCCTCCAGGCCGCCGGGTCATTGGCGGATGAAACGGGTCTCTCTGCCGATCAGTGTGAATCCTATCTTTCTCGTTTCCTCTTGCTGGCATTCCATACCAAGGATGGAAACGGAAAGCCCCTGTTTGCATTCAGGTTGCACCAATTCATTGCAGGCGCCGGGAATCTGTTTTCGACTCTGGAGCCAGCGAATCGCAGATATCTCACAGTCAACGGTCAGCAGTTCAAGCCAGGTGAACGAGACAAGCTTCTCTATAACGCGGTGTTTTGCCGGGAATGTGGCCAGGAGTACTTCCCCATTTGGGCAACGTTGGAAAATAAGCAGCTAAAGGCGATTTCGCCTCGGGAGTTGTCAGAACGTTCCAATGAGGAGGATGACGTTCAGTTCGGTTTCTATATGCCGGATCCTGAGGGCCAGTTCGATCCTTCCGGCTTTGAAGAACACTTCCCTGAAGAGTGGTTGGACTTTGATCATGGAGAGGCACGCCTCAAGCCCTACTATCGACGCTACAGGCCCACCCCTCTCAAGGTCAACACCAAGGGCGAGTCCAGCACGGAAGGCATGCCGGGATGGTATATTCCGGGGGCTTTCCGCTTTTGCCTTCACCCGGAATGCGGCGTCAGTTATGACGGCAGCGTTCGCAGTGATTTGACCAAACTGTCCTCTTTAAGCAGTGAGGGGCGCAGTTCCGCCACGACCATGCTCACACTGGTCTCCCTGCGCTACCTGTTGGGAGAGGCAGAGGGTTTGGGAAAGGAAGCCAGAAAGCTGCTTGGTTTCAGTGACAACAGACAGGACGCTTCGCTTCAGGCGGGTCATTTCAACGATTTCATCCAAATCCTTCTGTTGCGCGGGGCTTTGCTCGCCGCGATCCGGAATGAGCCGGAAGGCGTATTGCGAGATGATGCCCTGACCCAGCGGGTTGTCGAGTACCTGCGCCTGGAGGTCGGAGATTTTTCATCCAATCCCGAAGCCAAGGGGGCCAAAGCACTCAATACCAAGAAAACTCTCCGAGATGTCATTGGGTACCGCTTATACCATGACCTCCGACGTGGATGGCGAATCACCAACCCTAATCTGGAACAGCTGCGTCTGCTCAAAATCCACTACCAGTCCCTTCAAGAGTGCGCAGGCGATCAGGGCGAATGGTCCAGGCATCACCCTTTGCTGGCTCATGCGACCCCGGAACTGCGTCAATCCCTGACGCAGGAGCTGCTCGATACCATGCGCCGAGGGCTGGCCATCAAGACCATTTACCTGGACCAGCATTATCTGGAGCAGGTCAGGAACCGCAGCTTTTCAGACCTCAAGGAGCCTTGGGGGCTTTCCGAGGATGAGCGCCCTGTCACTGCCTCCGTCATGATTCCAAGGCCGAAAAAACAAACGAGCCGCTATGATTTCCCGACCGTTCATATCTCTTATCGGTCACGATTTGGTTCCAAATTGAAAAGCCAAGCCACTTGGGGTGCTGGAAACTCCCACTTTCCGAAAAGGTTTGATGAGAACCTCTACAACGAGCTGGTTGATGGCATGCTTCGGGTGCTGGAGGTCTATGGACTTGTCGAGTTGGTTGAGTTGAGTCATGACGAAAGAGGCTATCGCGTGGGGGCAAGCGTCCTCGAATGGTCATTGAACCCAACCCCTGAGGAATCCCCGGCGTCAAGGGGGTTCAAGGAGACCGATAACGCCTTTTTCCGCACGCTTTACCACAACGTTGCGGGTCAATTGCAAGACGGGGATCGTTTCCTCCACCAGCTTGAAGCGCGTGAGCATACAGCTCAGGTGGACAGCAGCACCCGTGAAGAGCGTGAAAATTCCTTCCGTTCCGCCAAGTTGCCGGTTCTGTTCTGTTCCCCCACCATGGAACTCGGGGTGGACATCTCCTCCCTGAATACCGTTTTTATGCGCAATGCCCCGCCCACGCCTGCGAACTACGCCCAGCGTAGCGGTCGGGCAGGACGCAGTGGACAACCAGCCATGGTTATTACTTACTGCGCGGCGCGTTCCCCGCATGATCAATATTTCTTTGCTGATCCCACCCGCATGGTCGCGGGCAGCGTCAACCCTCCCATGATCGACCTGGCCAACGAGGAGCTGATCAAAAGCCACCTGCATTCGGTTTGGCTCGCGGAAACGGGACAGAAGCTGGGAACCTCGGTCAAGGAGGTGCTGAACCTGGAGAAGCCGGATACCTTGCCGGTACGCGACGACTTGGCGACCTTCATGGATAGCCCCGCTGTCCGTGAACGCGCAGGCAGGCGGGCCATAGCCATTCTGGCCATGGTTGAAAATGAGCTTACCCAAGAGGTTGCTCCATGGTACGGACCTGAATGGCAGAACAATGCGGTTCAAGCCTCCTTCCAACAGTTCAATCAAGGGTTCGAACGCTGGCGTTCCCTGTACCGGGCGACGGCCAAGCAAATGGAGAAAAGCCACGCTGTCCAGATGAATGCCGCCGCTACGGAAAAAGACCGGAAGGAAGCCAAACAGCGCTATGATGAAGCTCGGATCCAGCAGGAGTTGCTGTTGGATTCCAGGGCCACCATGAACTCCGATTTTTACACCTACCGATTTCTGGCCAGTCAGGGTTTTCTTCCCGGATACAACTTCCCCCGGCTGCCCTTGATGGCTTTTATCCCTGGTCGCAAGGAAAAGGTGGGGAGGGACACCTTCCTCAGTCGTCCACGTTTCTTGGGGCTATCCGAATTTGGGCCACAGTCCATCATCTACCACGAGGGCAGCACCTATCGCGTTCGCAAGGCCATCCTGGGCATCAAGGATGAGGATAGCGTCTCCACGTCGGCCACTCTTCCGGTTCAAATCGCCAGGCTCTGCCCAACCTGCGGTTATGGGCACTTCGAGGACCAGAAGGAGTTTGAGCTGTGCGTCAATTGCGTCGCCCCTCTGGATGGTGGCCGCAATCTTTTGAGTCTCTACCGTATCGAGCAGGTCAGCACCCGACGGGCCACGCGCATCACCTCCGACGAGGAAGAGCGTCAACGCCAGGGGTATGAAACCGTCACCACCTTTCGCTATGCGGAAGAAAATGGCCTGCCTCGATTCACTTCCCTCAAAATTTCGGAGGGTGAGAAGGTCTTGTTGGAAATCCGCTACGGACCTGCGGCCACCCTGTGGCGGATCAACCTGGGATGGCGGCGCAGGAAAGAAAAGTCCATCTTCGGTTTCAATGTTGATGTGACCAGCGGTGTTTGGTCAAAAGATGAGCAGGCTCCGGAGGATGTTGACGACACCCTGGAACAGGCCAGGTCTGTGCAACGCATCACGCCCTATGTGGAGGATCGCCGCAACATCATGATCCTGCAACCCAGGGAAATGATGGACGATGCGACCATGGCAACCCTGCAGTATGCCTTCAAGAGGGGCATCGAGGCGACCTTCCAGTTGGAGGAGAGTGAGTTGGCGGCTGAACCCATGCCGGAACGGGGCCGCCGCAATGCGGTGCTGTATTATGAGTCCGCCGAAGGAGGGGCAGGTGTCCTGACCCGTCTGGTGACAGACCCGGAGGCCGTTCGAAAAGTGGCTCGGAATGCGTTGGAGATTCTTCACTTCAGCACCGGGTCAGAAGAGTGGCGAAACCATGGCGATCTGACGGATACCAACAACAATTGCGAGGCCGGTTGTTACCGATGCCTGCTCAGCTATTACAATCAACCGGAACATGCTCTCATCGACCGCAAAAATCCCCTGGTCCTGGACCTCCTCTGCCGTCTGACCAGATGTCGGTCGGAGAAAGGGCAGTCCGGACAGTCCATGGGAGATCTCCTGCAGTCCCTCCTGAACGCCTCCGTTTCTTCGCTGGAGAAGGCGTGGCTGTTTTATTTGAGAGATCACGGGCACAATCTGCCGGACCGCGCCCAACCATTGCTCACTGGTTTCAATACCCAGGCTGATTTTGGTTACTCGGAAAAACAGGCCCTCATCTACATCGACGGCCCGCACCACGAAGGCAACGCCCAGAGACGGCTCGATGACCGGATCACCCGGAACCTTCAGGATGCCGGATTGACCGTCGTGCGGTTTCCCAAAGAGCAGTCAGCCTGGTCCTCTGTCATTCAGGCCCATGGCTTCATTTTTGGACGAGGAAACAAGCCATGACCGTCGCCGAAACATTCCAACCCGGAAGTCTGGTGCGGGCACGTGGCCGGGAGTGGGTGGTGCTGGCGGAAGGTCGTGACCAGGTTCTCAGGCTTCGCCCTCTGGGGGGCAGTGAGGAGGATGCCACAGTCCTCTACCTCCCCCTTGAGCCAACGCTTCCGACCTCAGCCACTTTCAATCTGCCGAATGCTTCCAAGGCAGGCTCACAGACCTCCGCGCTCTTGCTGCGGGATTCCTTGCGTCTCAAGCTCCGGGCTGGCGCCGGGCCGTTCCGCAGTTTCGGTAACATCGGTGTCGAACCAAGAGCCTATCAGTTGGTGCCGCTGCTCATGGCCTTGCGGCTGGAGGTTGTCCGCCTGCTCATTGCGGATGATGTGGGCGTTGGCAAGACCATCGAGGCCGGATTGATCGTCCGGGAACTTCTGGATCGTGGCGAGGTGGAGCGGATGACGGTGATCTGCCCGCCCCACCTGTGTGAACAATGGCAACAGGAGCTGGCTTCCAAATTCAACCTCCAGGCGGAAGTGGTGCGCACCGGCACTGCCGGACGGTTGGAACGGGGGTTGATGGCTGGCCAATCGATTTTCGAGGTCTACCCCTTCACCATCGTATCCCTGGATTACATCAAGGCGGATCGGCGTCGGGACGAGTTTTTGCGCGCTTGTCCGGAGTTGGTCATTGTGGAAGAGGCCCACAGCTCGGTGCGCGGTGATGTCGGAGCACGTCATCAGCGTTATCAACTCTTGAAAGGGCTGGCTGATGACCCAAACCGCCACATGCTCTTTCTCACAGCCACCCCCCACAGCGGCGACGAAGAGGCGTTCTTTAACCTGCTTGGCCTGTTGCGATCCGATTTCAAGCAGCTTCAAGGCACGGCTCCCTCCGACCGCAAGGGGTTGAGGGAGGAACTGGCCCGGCACTTCGTGCAGCGGCGACGACCGGATATTCGGGAGTGGCAGGACTCCACCGTTTTTCCCGACCGGGAGTCGGCGGAGACCACCTATTCCCTAACCGGTGACTGGAAAAAATTGTTTGATGATGTCCTCCAATATGCCCGGCAAATGGTCAAGCAGGCCGCAGGCTTGAGCCTCCTGAAACAACGCATGAGCTGGTGGGCTGCCTTGGCATTGCTTCGCTGTATCAGCAGCAGTCCGGCAGCGGCGGCTTTGGCGTTGCGTACCCGGCTGGAGTCAGCCGGGGAAGAGTCCGAGGAGAACCAGATCGCCAGTCTGGAAAGACGTGCGGCGGAAACCGTGTTGGATGGCGATGCGGAAGAGAGCTTGAGCCAGGATGAAAATGTTCCCGCCGGAACCATCGAGGACCGGGAGGAGCTTGGCAAGCTGGTTCAGAGGGCCGAGTTGTTGAAAGGCCCGAACAAGGATCCCAAACTGTCGGAGCTTTTGACTCAGTTGAAAAAATTGGTGGCGGAGAGATTCCAGCCGGTGATCTTTTGCCGCTATATCGCCACCGCCCATTATGTGGCGGAACACTTGCAGGCGGCTTTCAAGCGGGATGGCGTGGAGGTGATTGCCGTCACCGGAGAACTCACCCCGGAGGAACGGGAAGAGAAGGTCCAAGGTCTCAAGGAGTTTGACAAGCGGCTGTTGGTGGCGACCGATTGCCTCAGCGAGGGGATCAACCTCCAGAACCTGTTCAACGCCGTGGTGCATTACGACCTGACCTGGAACCCCACCCGCCACGAACAGCGAGAGGGCCGGGTGGACCGGTTCGGCCAACCCTCGCCCAGGGTGCGGGTGCTGATGTACTACGGAGAGAACAATCCGGTGGATGGCGCGGTGCTTCAGGTGATTCTGCGCAAGGCCGAACGCATCCGCAAGGAGCTTGGGGTTTCCGTGCCCATGCCCTCGGACAGCAACAAGGTGATGGATGCCATCATGCAGACGGTTTTGCTGAAGGAAGGGAGCCTGGTCCATGGCAAGAAACAACTCTCCTTGCAATTTGATGATCTGGAGCAGGAAGTGGACATGGCCTGGGAGAGCGCCAAGGAAAAAGCCAAACAGAGCCAGACCATCTTCGCTCAGCGACGCTTGAAGCCCGAAGAGGTGCTTCCCGAATGGGAGAAGGCCATCCAGGTACTGGGTGGTGAAGCCGATGTGGCCCGCTTTGTTCACAGAACGGCGGAACGTCTGAAAGCCCCCCTGGAACCCGCTCGCAACTATTTCCGTTTTCCCCTTGGGCACCTGCCGCTCCTGTTGCGGGAACGACTGGCTGCGCTGGAGCTGTTGGACGGCACACGCATCACCTTCACCCATCCGGCGCCATCCGGTGTGGTGTACATCCACCGCTCCCATCCCCTGGTGGCCGCCCTGGCGGACTATGTGGCCGAACGCGCCCTGGACGAGGAAGAGCCGGAACCGGCGGCCCGTTGCGGGGCCATTTTCACCAGGGAGGTCAAGATACGCACCACGGTCTTTTTGCTCCGTCTGCGCTGCCAGTTGATCATCGAACGGCGTGAGGGGAACAGCTACGCTCACGAAAAAACGTTACTCTCCGAGGAGTGTCTGGGGGTGGCGGTGGAGGGTTCCGGCGCTCCCAGGATATTGCCGGAGCAGGATGCCCTCGCCCTCATGCAGTTGCAACCCGCCCGCAACATGGAGCCGGGCCAGCAGACGCAAATGATCGAAACCGCCAAACAGGGAGTGGAGAAGCTGCAACTGGATTTCAGCCGGATTGCCCGCCTGCGCGCCGATGAACTGCTGGCGGATCATCGTCGGGTGCGGGAGGCCAGCGATGCCAAGGGTATCCGGTACGATGTCAAAGCCTGCCTGCCGGTGGACGTGATCGGTATCTACGTTCTGGCCCCTGCCGTGACTTTTTGAGGAAGGGACCGCCATGAAAAGAAGCCAGGACCACGGCTTCACCGCTCTCAAGGTCGAAGGCAACATCCTGCCGCCGGAGTTTCTCCAGAAAGTGGCGGCCTTGGCTGCCCCCCGTCAGGCCAATACGGACTACGGGGTGTCCAAGTCTTTCAACACCAAGGATGAGATTGGCCGCTATTGGCGTATTGGCCTGGACCTGTGGTCCGACTACGCCTCCCGCCGGGAGCGTCGGGATGGGATCGCTGCCAGGGTAGGGATTGAGGAGTGGCTGGTTCCCTTTTTGAAACAGGTGTTGGGCTACCAGGATTTGGAACGCTCACCGTCGGTTACCCTGGGGGATCGGCAGTTCCCCGTGAGTCATCGCGTCTGCGGTGGATCCGTTCCGCTGTTGCTCACCACCCGCGAGTTCGACCTGGACAAGGCCGACGCCTGTTTTGGCGATGAGGGGCGTAAACGTCCGCCCCATGGTTTGATTCAGGAATACCTCAATGCCGAGGATGCCTGTTTATGGGGTCTGGTGGCCAACGGCGTGAAAATGCGGCTGTTGCGGGACAACCCCAGCCTTACCCGGCCCGCCTATGTGGAGGCCGACCTGGAGCGCCTCTTCCAGGAACAGCTTTATCCCGACTTTGCCGCCTTCTGGTTGCTTTTCCACGAAAGCCGGATCAAACCACGCAACGACAAACCCGCCGACTGTTTCCTGGAGTCCTGGCGCAAGCAGGCCCAGGAGACTGGCGAACGCGCCCTGGCCAATCTGCGTCAGGGGGTGACCACCGCCTTGCGGGAGTTGGGCAACGGGTTTCTTCAGCACCGGGCCAACCAGGCCCTGCGCCAGGCTTTGCAAAGCGGGGAGGCCAAGGAGACCGAATTCTTCCAGGAATTGTTGCGTCTGGTCTACCGACTGCTATTTCTCTTCAAGGCCGAGGAGCGCCATCTGCTGCATGGCCATGACGCCGATCCGGGGGACATGCGACTTTACCAGGAGGGGTATGCCCTGGCGCGACTGCGGGACAAGGCCCTCCGGAAACGCCACTACGACCGGCATTCCGACCTGTGGCAGGGCCTTGGCGTCACCTTTCGCGGGCTGGCGGGCGGAGCGGATCCCTTGGCTTTGCCTGCTTTGGGCGGACTGTTCGATGCGGACCAATGCCCGCGACTGGATGCGGCCCAAGTCGATAACGCCCGGCTGTTGAGCGCTATCCACGCCTTGAGCTTTTTCCAGTCTGGCAAGGCCCTCTCCCGCATCAACTATCGGGACATGGGCACCGAGGAATTGGGTTCGGTCTATGAAAGCCTGTTGGAGTTGCACCCGCGCCTTGATGTGAACACCTCTCCCTGGCGGTTTGGTTTTGTGGGGGATGCCCAGGAGGAGCAAGGAGGAAAAGGGTCGGAGCGCAAGCTCACCGGCAGTTACTACACCCCGCCCGGTCTGGTGAACGAGTTGATCAAGTCCGCCCTGGAACCGGTGCTGGAACGGACGGTAAAGGAGAACCCCGCCGACCCGGTGGCGGCGATTCTCAACCTCAAGGTGTGCGATCCGGCCTGCGGCAGCGGTCACTTTTTGCTGGCCGCCGCCCGACGGTTGGCAGCGGAGATCTCCCAACTTCAGGCGGGTTCCGACACCCCCGGCGAGCTGCTGCGGCAACACGCCCTGCGGGAGGTGGTGCGCCATTGTATTTATGGCGTGGACAAGAATCCCCTCTCCGTGGAGTTGTGCAAGACCGCCTTGTGGATCGAGGCCCTGGAACCGGGCAAGCCGCTGACTTTTCTGGACCATCGCATCAAATGCGGCGACTCCCTGGTGGGCGCGACTCCGTCTGCCATCGCGGAGGGGATTCCCGATGCGGCTTTCGAGCCGGTCACGGGGGATGACAGGAAAGTCTGTCTGGCGCTCAAGAAATGCAACAAGGAACAAAAACAGACCCGAAAACAAGGTTCACTGTTTCGCGAGGATGAATTTCTACCCTGGAATCGCCTTGGGGATTTGGCCGCGTCCCTGCTCAATCTGAATGTCCATAAGGAGGATACCATTGCCGATGTGGCCCGGCAGAAACAGCGTTATGCCGAGCGTGTCCGCTCCGGTGGTTATCTCTCCGGGCGATTCCTGGCTGATGCCTGGTGCGCCGCCTTCATGATGCCCAAGGTGGATCTTTACGCTCCAGCCCTTACCGAGGAACCCTTCCGCCGCATTCAAAGAAATCCCCACGATGTACCCCACACCTTGAAAGGGCAGATCCAGGCTCTGGCGGCCCAATACCGTTTTTTCCACTGGCACCTGGAGTTCCCCGATGTGTTCCGCCCCCCGGCCAAAGAGGAGAAGGCGGACAACGACACCATGGGCTGGCGGGGTGGATTCGACGTGGTGTTGGGCAATCCGCCCTGGGAGCGAATCAAGCTCCAGGAGCAGGAGTTTTTCGCCGCCCGCAGCCCGGAGATCGCCACCGCCGCCAATGCTTCCGCCCGCAGCAGGCTGATCGCCGCCCTGAGCGGTCCCAACGCCACTCCGGCGCAACAAGCCTTGGCGGAAGAGTTCGCCTTCGCCAAGCGGGAGGCGGAGTCGGTCAGCCAGTTTTGCCGCCTGGGCGGGCGCTTTCCCCTGACCGGCACCGGCGATGTCAACACCTACGCCCTGTTCGCCGAACTCTTTCTCAACCTGCCGTCCCCATCGGGGCGTGCCGGGTTCATCGTCCCCACCGGCATCGCCACCGACCACTCCACCAAGGCTTATTTCGAGGCCGTGGCCCTGGGTGGGCGGCTGGTCAGCCTGCTGGATTTCGAGAATCGGGAGGCCATTTTTCAGGGGGTGCATCGCAGCTTCAAATTCGCCCTGCTCACCCTGGGAAGCGGGGTGCGGGAGAGCCGGTTCCTCTGTTTCGCCACCCGCACGGAACACCTGCTGGAGCGGGAGCGGCAGTTCACCCTCTCCCCCGAGGATATCCGCCTCATCAACCCCAACACCCGCACCTGCCCGGTGTTTCGGAGTAAAATGGATGCGGAGCTGACCAAAAAAATTTACCGCAACGTTCCTGTATTGATCCGGGAAGCGGGTTGAGGCGAGAATGGGGAACCCACCCACGAAAAAGGAGACCCTCCATGGCCCTGGCTGAGGAAATTTACCAACGCGCCCAATGCTTGCCCGAGGACAAAGCGGCAGAGGTTCTGGATTTCATCGGCTACCTGGAAACCACGATGAATCGTCGATTATCCATTCCGAAGAAACGTCGCCCGGTTTTGGAGTGGCTGAAACCCATTCACGTCAGTTCATGGAACGACACGATTGATCTAAGTCGAGAGGCGATGTATGGCGACGATGGACGCTGACACCCTGTTTCTCGACACGAATATCCTTGTTCACACCAGCGTGGCCGATTCGTCACGACATGCGGAGTGTGTGGCCTTCCTCCAACGTCAGGAGGATGCGGGTATCAGGATGGTGATCAATCGACAGGTGCTGCGCGAGTTCATGGCCGTGTTGTCTCGTCCGCAATCTTTCACCCCACGAATTCCCATGGGTGAAATCATCTCTCTTGTCACCACCTTTCGCCAGGAGTGGAACGTCATTGACGAAACGGAGGAGACCGGAGACCGGCTGCTGCGACTGGTTGCCGAGATTCCCGTCGGCGGCAAACAAATCCACGACGCCAACATCGTTGCCACCATGCTGGCCCATGGCATCCCCACCCTGGCCACCTACAACCTGGCCGATTTTCGCCGCTTCGAGCCCCTCATCCGCCTGACCTCGCCAGAACCCTCGCCATGACCGCCACCCCCGATAACCCCTGGGGCATCCGGTTTATGCGCATGTTGGACATGTCCAACGACAGTGGCCTGTTCCGCACGTCGGAGCAGTTGGCGGCCATGGGCGCGGTGCGGGAGGGGGTGAAGTGGTTCGCGGAGGCTGGGACGGTGTGGGTGCCGTTGTATGAGGCGAAGATGGCCCACCAGTTTGACCACCGCTGGGCCACTTACGAGGCGAACGGGGTGGACTCGCGGGACGTGGAGTTGGAGGAAAAAGTTGATCCGGGCTACGCCCCTCAACCCCGCTATTGGGTGCCGGAAGCAGAAGTGGAAAGTCGTCTCAAGGCCAAGAACTGGAACCGGGGCTGGCTCATGGGTTGGCGGGACATTTGCCGCTCCACAGACGAACGCACGGTCATCGCGGGGGTGATTCCAAGGGTGGGGGTGGGGAATAAATTTCCGCTCCTTATGCCTGAGGGAATAATTATTCCCAGCAAGGTCACCTGTTTGATGGCTTGCCTATCTGCTCTTGTATTTGATTACTCAGCAAGACAGAAAGTCGGTGGCATCACGCTGAATTTTTTTATTGCAGAACAATTTCCTGTTTTGCCGCCTAATTGCTATGCACTATCCGATACGGCCTTCATCGTCCCCCGCGTCCTGGAGCTGACCTACACCACCCACGACCTGAAACCCTTTGCCGAAGACCTGGGCTACCACGGCCCGCCCTTTCCCTGGGATCCCGAGCGCCGCGCTTCCCTACGGGCGGAACTGGACGCCTACTATGCCCGACTCTACGGCCTCACCCGCGACGAACTGCGCTACATCCTCGACCCGTCGGAGGTCATGGGGCCGGACTACCCCAGCGAGACCTTCCGCGTCCTCAAGGACAAGGAGATGAAAGCGTTCGGTGAATACCGCACCGCCCGGTTGGTGCTGGAAGCGTGGGATCGCTTCGAACGGGACGGAACCTTTGCCAACATGGGCAAAGAGGTCGAGGATGCAAGCTACTTCCCGGTCACCGCCTGGGACTACGCCAAGCGCGATCTGGCCTTGGCCCTGATCGCCCAACGACCAGGCATCGCAGGCCGCACCCACCTCCTGGCCATGCTCCTGGCCACCCAACCCGATCAGATGCGACGCCACTTATCCAAGGCGAGCCAGTCCCGCTATGAGCAGCAGATCTCCACAGCCGACCGTTCCTTCGTTATGCCCTCAGGACAAAGCCTGGGTTGGGCCGAGGTGGAAGACCATTTGGGCATGCTGGGAGCCGTGACCATCAGCGACCCGGCAGGTGAACGCCGTCTCAACCCCGGAAGCGCTTTCCACGAAACGATCCGCACCCATCCCGAATCAGCCCTGGAACTGGCCCAACTGGCCCTGGAGGCGGTGACGAACTTCGAGCGCGGTCTCGATCATGGCCGCGAGATCCCCAAAACCAACCCGGGCATGGCAACCATCGTGTCCCTGCTCGATCAGGAATGGGCCAGACGGAGAGCGGCATAAGACCATGGACACCCTCGACCTCGCAACCTGGAAACTCCCCCCCGGAACCCCAACCCTCTGGGTGCGGCGCGTGGTCTTGTTCACCTCCCTGAAGCCGATAGCCATCATTCGGGACATCCCGCTGCGCCAGGGATTGAACATCATTTGGGCCTCGGAAAGAGCCTCCGACGGCGCCTTCGGCGGTCACGATGCCGGAAAAACCACCCTGTGTCGCCTGATCCGTTACTGCCTGGGCGAACCAACCTTCTCGACAAAAGTCAACCAGGAGGCTATTCGCACCCGTTTTCCGCATGGCCAGGTGGCAGCGGAAATCCAACTGGAGGATCGCTTCTGGTCGGTCCTGCGCCCTTTCCGTTCTGGAGGGAAATCGCTGGCAGGACCGGATGCAACCATCGAGAGCCTGCTGTCCGATGATGGCGTGGCGCAATCTTTCGACCTCTTCCTTCAACAGTTGGAATCAACCCTCCTGAGGGGACTGGTGGTCAACCACTTCCCCAAAACCGGTGATCCCATCCTGCCGGGCCATCTCCTCGCTTGGCTCGCCCGCGACCAGGAGGCGCATTTCCGCCGTTTCTACAAATGGCGGGAGGCGGACAGCGAATCGGGTTCCCCCCACCTGCAACGCCCCAAAGAGGACGCCATTTTTCTGTTCCGCAATGCCCTGGGCTTGTTGATCCCGGATGAAGCCGACCTGGAAAACAAGTTGCAGCAGGCAAGAGGGCAACTCAAACGAACGGAAAGGGAAATCGAGGAACGACGCATCAAACCGAAGATCATGGTGCAGGAGCTGATGCGGCAGCTCCATACGCTGTCAGGCCTGCCGGAAGATGGTCCCACGCTGCCCTATACCTCCGATGACCTGTATGTCGATACCCTAAAAATGCGAATCGAAGAGAGGATCGGCACGCTGCGCAAGGATCTGCAAGGCTTGGCCGCTGAAAGAACTCAGCGTCAACGAGAGCATGATCTGGCCCTGGCGGATCTGGGGGTCGTGAGAAACAAAATTGAGGAGTTGACGGCAGACAAAAAAATGCTGGAGCAATACGCCACGGAGGTGCAACCGGATGGGCGACAGACGAAGGATTTGCACAATCAATGGGCCGACAGGACTTGCACACCAGTCAAGATGCCCATCGCAAAGTGCAGCCATTTCCAGGACATGGTTCAGCGCGAGCGCGAGACGATCAATCTTGCCAGCATCGGGAAACAACGATGGTCAGAGAAAGCACGAGATGACAGTATAGGTATTATTAAGCAGTATGAGGTTCAGCTTGAGGCCCTGACAGTTGAAAGGGATCAAGTTCAGGATCGGGTGGATCAGCTCAAGAAGAAAGATCAGGAAGCGGAAGAGCGCACCAGGATCCTGGGCCAGCAATTGCAGAGATTGGAGGATGCCCGCACGAAATACGAACAGTGGTCCGCGACCCATGATCAGGGAGATAACGACGAATATTTGAGTTCCCTGCTGGCGAAGAAGACTGGTCTGGAAGGGGCAATGCGATCGCATGAATCCGCGCTTTCCAATAAGACCATTGGAAGTCACGAAGCCTGGAACCAGTTGGAATCCTTGTTCAGAAACCTTCGCCATGCCATTCACCCAGGTCTAGACCGAGTGCGGGGTGGGCGCACTGACGGACTGTCCGACGTGATTGAAGAGAAGGTTCGCTCCGGAGAAGCGATGACCAGCTTGGTCGTCATCCTGGTCGATATTGCCGCCATGATCTATTCGATCCGCGAAGGGAAGGCTCTCCCCGGCTTTCTTCTCCACGACAGTCCCAGAGTCGCGGACCTGAGTTCAGCGATCTACTCAAATCTGTTCAAGTTTATGGTCATACTTCAAGATCAATTTACGCCATTCTTCGACATTCCTTATCAGTACATTGTAACAACAACAACAGCTCCTCACGAGGAAGTTCAACAAAAAGGACTGGTCTGCCTCGAACTTAATTCAGGAATACCTGATTGTTTATTGTTAAAGAAACGTTTTATCGACGATTCAGGTTATCTGTTTGGCGAAAAAGTGCTTTTATAAGGTTTTGATCAGATGGCCATGAGCAATAAAACCGAGCAGAGGATGGCCGCAAACCTCGCCAAGATGATGGCTATGCACTGTGTCCGGAACACCCGGCTGGAGAGGCTCCACGAAGGCCGGGCTCCGGTCAGCAGGATATGGGATTTCTCGGACGTGCGTGTCATCGACGCCGACGGCAACGAGACCCCCTGGCCGGTGGTCTCCCTCCTCGACGACACCGAGATGAAAGCCTTGATGAAACAGGTCGTCAACCGGCTGTACACCTTTTATCTGAAAGCAGACGATCCTGATTTCCAACGCATGCTGGACAGATGGGCCTCCGTTGCCGGAAGGTGGGATGAGCCGGAAATCGACGAATTCTACAGGCAGAAGTTCCCGGGTTGATGAAGCGGTCAAGTGAGACCCTGCATTCGGAGCATCAGACCCAGAACACCGGTGCGTCCGCGCTACCCTGGCTTCTGACGGCCCGCCCGTCGCGCACCGTCACCCGGTTGCCCGGCTGGAGATCCGCTTCGGCGGGGATCTCCAACACACCTTGGGCCGTGGCCACCCGCAGCAGTCCCCCCCCGCCACGCCCACCACGCGCCCGGTCGTGGTCTGATGTCCGGTCAGCAGGCGTTGCAAATCAATCAGCGGTTGGGACATGGCGCAGGATCTCCAGGGCGGTGACATGCCGGCGAGTGAGCCCCTGCCATCTCGCCCACTTCGACTGGCTGATCAGCATAGTCGTTCCGTTCAGAGAAAGTTATTCAGAATCATATGATTGAGCTTGATAGTGGCGCAAAAGAATGGCTTTATGGAGACATTACGACGCCATACATCAGGAGACAAAACCATGAACGAATTGACCGAGACCCAGAAGAGCATTCTCGAAGCCGCCATTGGCCACACCGACGGTTCGATTCACCCCCTTCCGGAGCATATCCGGGGCGGTGCCGCCAGGAAGGTGATCGATTCCCTGCACCGGCAAGGGCTGATCGAGGCGGATGACCCCGACACCTGGCGACTCAGCGCAGAGGGCTACCGCGCCATTGCAACGAAGCCGACCAGCGGCAACACGGAATCCTGCGAGATCATCCGCCAGGGGATCCTGGTCCACGAAGTGGACGCCCCGCCCGAAGGGATCATCGAAGGCCTGCCCCCGCTCGTTTTGAACGGCCCGGACGGGAATGAAGCTACCGGGGACTTCACCGAAACCCCCGTCCAGAACCTTTTCGGGAGCTGCGACGATTGGATGCATGAAGTGGATCAGGATTTCCTGGCCATTGCCAAGAAGCACTTCACCAACCTCAACTGGGAGAGTTGGCCTGCCATCCGCAACACCATCGAGGAGGCCTACGCCCTCGGATACGAGCAGGCCAAGAGCAAACCGAAGCGGGAAAGCAAAAGTAGCCGGGGAGACTCCAAACAAGCCAGGGTGATCGAGTTGATGAAACGCCCGGAAGGAGCCACCCTGGCACAGATCGCCGAGGAGACGGCCTGGAATTTCAACACCATTCGGGGGTTTATCTCCACCGCCAAGAAAAAGCTGGGCATGGAGATCACCGCCCAACGCACCCGGACGGCGGGCCCCAACCAACAAGGTTCTCCGGGGGCGTTTTCGACCTACTACGCCTCCTGACCCAAACCATGCCGCCCCGGAAACGGGGCGGCAAAATATTATTTA
>JADGAQ010000083.1 GCA_015231925.1 Magnetococcales bacterium | reverse complement strand
AATTGGCGATGAGTTGATAAAGCGCCGCTTCTCCCAGAAAATCGACCCCCTGCACCGCCTCCGGCAAAACCCCCGCTGGCCGCAGCCCCGGAACCGGCCCCCGCCCCGGCGGTGCGCCCCGTTCCCGAAAGCCCCCCACCGGCCAGTGCCGAAGAGACGGTTCGTTGCCGGCCCCCTTCGGTGCAAACCGAAGCCGCCATCAACCAGTATATGGCTTGCCAGTGGCGTCAGCGTTGTCTCGATCAACTCGCCAGCCTGAAGCGCATGGCCGAGGACGGCATGGCCAAATGCCCCAAAACCGGTGCCAACGCCCGTCCCTGCATGAACTACCACCAGTCCCTGCAAGAACGTTATCAGCCGGGAATGTGTGACCGCATGGCCCCGTCGAATTTCTATCCGCGAGCCCCCTTCTGGCCTTGAGCCTCTCTCCCGGAACGCCGGTCGCCACCCGTTACGGGCGGCGACCGGCAAATTCCGGGAAAAAAGTGAAAAATTGATATTCAAAAATGGAACGAACTCCCGCATCGCCTGTCATAGGGAGTGAAAGTGAGTCTTTCTCCAGAAGGAAATCGGCTCTGCTTTCATTCCTCCCTCCTTGCAGCGGCGCGACCACTTGTCGAGAGTTCCTCCCCAAGAGGTTTTGGTGGCGCGTCGCTGCCTTTTTTCTCTTCCCTACTTCTTTCCGAAGAGCGACTCCGCCAGGCTTCGGGCCGATTGGTCCGGCGTGGAAGGTTTTGTCGAACCTCGCCCCGGTCGAAAGAAATCGCAGAAGTTGCCCGTCTCCTTGTCCACCACCCGTTCCGCCCGATTTTCCCGGCAGCCGTTATACAGACTCTCATCGAAAAAATGGCAGTTGCGGCAGGCGCGGTTGCTTCGACCGCAGGCGGAACAGGTGGAGCCGCGCCCGAACTCCGACACCTCCAGGATGTGATGACAATGCCAGCAGGTCGTGTTTCCCTCCCCCATCGCGATGCTCCTTCCTCGGTCCTTGCCGCCGAACAGGGTGATGAATATCCGCGTTTGCGCCGTTTGATTTCCGGAGGCGTGGTACGCCCCCAAAAGAGTCTGGGTCAGAACTTCCTCTCCTGCGAAGCCTCGATCGCCCGCATCGTGGACGGTGCGGAGATCGGCCCCGCCGCCCGGGTGGTGGAGATCGGTCCCGGACTCGGGGCCCTTACCGTTCCCCTGTTGCGCCGCATGGGAAAACTTTGGGCGGTGGAACGGGACGCCCGTCTGATCCCCCTGCTGCGGCAGCGCACCCGGGATCTGGGCGAGCTGGAACTGGTTTACGGCGATGCCCTGGAAGTCTCCTTCACCGAACTGGCTCAAGAGCGGGGGGGAACCCTGACCTTGTTGTCCAACCTGCCCTTTTCCATCAGCACCCCGTTGTTGATGCGGGTCTTCGAAGAACGCGCCGCCTTCGAATCGATCACGGTGATGGTGCAGAAGGAGGTGGCCGACCGATTGCTGGCCGAGCCCGACACCGAGGCCTACGGCACTCTTTCGGTATATCGTGGTTTGTGGATGCATGGACGCATCGTTCTGCAGGTACCCCGAGACCGCTTCGTCCCCGCCCCGGATGTGGACGCCACGGTGATCCACCTCACCCCCCGGCAGGAACCCCTCTGCCCCATGCCGACGGATGCGGCTTTGCAGCAGGTGGTGCGCGCCGCCTTCGGTCAGCGGCGCAAAACCTTGCGCAACGCCCTGAGGAGCCTGCTGCCCGAGTCGTCCGACCTGCTGGAAGAGGCGGCAATCGACCCGATGCGTCGCGGCGAGACCCTGAGTCTGGCGGAATTTGCCCGCCTAGCTCTCCTCTGGTCCGCCCGCCGGGGGTAGATCGGCTTCCCCCGGACAGCCGATTTCGGCCATCATGCCCTCGATGCTCTCCTTGACCCGTTCCAACAGGGCCTGCCGCTCCCGACGCCCCAGTTGATGGGTGGCAATGGGTGGGGCGATACGCACCCGGATCACGCCGGGACGTTTGACGAACTCCCGTCGCCCCCAGAAGAGGCCCGCGTTGTGGGCCACGGCCACGATGGGCACGCCCGCCGCCACGGCCACGCCGATGCCTCCCGCCTTGTAATCCCCCACCTTGCCCGGAGCCATCCGGGTGCCCTCCGGGAAAACCACCAGGGAGCTGCCCCGTTTGAACTCCTCCTGACTCCTCACCAGCAACTGCTTCATCGCCTCGGTGGGATGAGCGCGATCGATGAAGATCTGTTGCGTGGCCTGCAGCGCCCAACCGAAAAAGGGAATATGGGCCAACTCCTTCTTCAGCGCCCAAACCAGGGAGGGGAACAGCCCGTAGAAGACCACCGTCTCCCAGGCCGACTGGTGTTTGGACATGATCAGGTAGGGCGGAGCGGGCAGGTTTTCCGCGCCGATGATCTCATGGCGCAGTCCGCAGAAGAGGGCCAACATGCGCAGATTGTAGCGGCCCCAGGCGGCGGCAAGGCCCCGGCGAAAGGCCAGGGAGGCCACGGGCGACGCCACGACGATGGCGGCGGCATAGCCAACGATGCCAAGAATGAAAAAAACGAAAAAAAAAGCCGATCGAATCCAGAGCATGGCCTTGCATTTCCCGAACAGGGTACAGATATGGAGTTTGCCGGAGGCGAGTTTCCTGGATGAAAGATTGCGGAAAGCCCGGTCAAAACGCAACCGGCCAGGAACTTTTTCCCTTAGCGTGCGTCAAATTTGTCGACCACACCATCCGTCGGGAGAGTAACCGTCCTATGGAAAACAGCCTTGTTTCCATCCAGGGGTTGGGCGAACTCGACAGCACTCTGCGTCAGTTCGACCGCTACCCCATGTTGAGCCAGGAAGAAGAGTACCATCTGGCCCGGCGCTATCGGCAGTACAACGACCTCGAAGCCGCCCATACCCTGGTCACCTCCTATCTGCGCTATGTGGTTCGCATTGCCAGGGACTACAGCCATTACGGGCTTTCGGTCCTGGATCTGGTGCAGGAAGGTGCCGTGGGTCTGATGAATGCGGTCAAACGCTTCGACCCGGACAAGGGATTCCGCCTCTCCACCTACGCCCTGTGGTGGATCAAGGCCGCCATTCAGGAGTTCATTCTGCGCTCCTGGAGCCTGGTGCGTATCGGCACCACCACCGCACAACGCAAGCTCTTCTTCTCGCTGCGCAAGCTGCGCCGCAACATCGGGCAGATGGACCGCCAGGAGGCGCAACGCATCGCCACCGAACTGGGTGTTGAGACGGGAGAGGTCATCGAGATGGCCGGACGCCTTTCGGGACGCGACTCCTCCCTGAACGCCCCCGCCGTGGAGGACGGGGATGAACTGCAGGATCTGCTTCCGGACCGTCGCCCCAATGCCGAAGCCATCCTCCTGGCCCGTGAAGGAGGCAATCTAAGACAGGAAAAGGTGGTCCGCGCCCTTGGCACTCTGGATGCGCGGGAGCAACGCATCGTGCGGGAACGCTTCATGACCGACGAACCCAAAACCCTCGACGAACTGGGAGCCCTGATGGGCATCTCCCGCGAGCGGGTGCGCCAACTGGAAAAACGCGCCATGGAGAAGCTGAGAACCCTGCTGGCCCCGTTGCAAGCCGATCTGGTGGTAGATGCCGCTTGACAAACAACGACCCAAGGCAGAATATGAATCCATATTCATATTCTGCCGGGAGGAGTCCCATGCGCATCAGCGAACGCGGTCAAGTCACCATTCCTCAAGCCATTCGGGAACGTTTCGGTTTACTCCCGAACACGGAAGTCGAGTTCGTTGAGCAAGATGGTGAAATCAAGCTGGTGAAAAGCCAAGCAGAGAGGAAAAGGTTGATCAACAACTTATACGGTCAGGTAAAAAGTGATCGGACCACCGATGAACTCATGGCCCTTTTAAGAGATTGAAAGGATGCAAAACTGGTTGGTAGATACCAACATCCTGATGGATTGTGTCCTGGCTGATCCTCATTTCGGAGTTCTGTCGATGGCCGCGCTGGAGAGAGTCGGCCTGGGTGCCAACTTGATCATCAATCCCATCGTCTACGCCGAACTGGCCGGCTGCTTCGAGGACAAGTCCCATCTGGACGCCCTGCTCTCACCCTATCTGTTTCGCTATGAGTCCATCCCCGTCGATGCCGCCTTTTTGGCCGGGCGGGTCTTTCGACGTTACCGCGAACAGGGAGGCAACCGACAGAGAATATTACCGGATTTCCTCATAGGAGCCCATGCGGCAGTCAGAGGATACGGACTTCTCAGTCGCGACAGAGGATACCTGCGCTATTTCCAGCTCGAAGTGCTGGATCCGTCCAAAGAAATATCCAATTAAGGAAACGTTCCATCGATTAACTCCCTTTATCGATTTAAGTCAGAAGACAGAACATTTCCTTTTTCAGTACAATCCCCCGTCCAGAATCGGCGGCGGTGGTCCCGGACTGCCGGTACCGGGCTGATCCACCTCGTCCAAACGTCTGCGATCGTCATCCCCCGAAAAGGCCTCCAGAACCACCCGACGGGAAGAGGCGTTGGGCGGACGGCCCGTTTCCGGATCGATCTCTTCCAGATGAATGCCCGCCGGTACCGGAAAATCGGTGGGGAAACGCCCGCGCAACGCCTCCCGCATGAAATCGATCCAGATGGGCAACGCCGCCTTGGCGCCGGTCTCGCCCGGTCCCAACGGTTTGTAGTCGTCCTTGCCCACCCACACCGCCGTCACCAGGAAAGGGGTGTAGCCGATGAACCAGGCATCCCGCATGTCGTTGGTGGTCCCCGTCTTGCCCGCCAGCGGCCAGCCAAGCTCCTTGGCCCGCTGCCCGGTGCCGTGGGAAATCACCCCTTTGAGCATGTTGGTCACCTGATAGGCCGCCTCTTCGGTCAACACCCGGTTCTGGAACTGGGCATGCACCGGCTTGAGGGCATCCGTCATCAACACCCCCTGACGCGGCCCCTGATGACACAGCAGGCAATCCCCGCCCTGATGGCGGAAAACCGTGCGCCCGTACCGGTCCTGCACCCGGGCGATATGCACCGGTTTGATCTGCTTGCCGCCGTTGGCCAGAACCGCATAACCGGTGGCCATGTCCATGGGGGTGAAATCGACCGATCCCAGCGCCACCGAAAGGTTGGCCCGATCCGCCGCAATGGGGAAACCCATCTGCTTCAGTTTGGGGATGGCAATGGGCAAACCGACGTTCTTCAGCAGACGAATGGTGACCAGGTTGCGGGAGTGTTCCAAAGCCACACGCAGGGTCGTGGGCCCGAAATATTTGTGTTCGTAGTTCTCCGGATTCCAGACCTTGGTCTCCCCGGTCTCCGGATCCCGGTAGGTCAGGGGAATGGGACTGTCATCCAGCTTGGACGCGGGGGAATAGCCGTGCTCCATGGCCGTGGCGTAGATGAACGGCTTGAAGGAGGAGCCCGGCTGACGACGGCTCTGGGTGGCCCGGTTGAACTCGCTCAGGTTGAAATCGAAACCACCCACCAGGGCCAGAATCTCCCCGGTATGCGGGTCGAGAGCCACCAATGCCGCCTCCGGGGCCGGTTGCTGTCCCAAAAGGAAATGGGGCTCTTTCTGCTCCCCCTGATTCTCTTCCACCAGGATGATATCGCCCTTGGCCAGGACATCGGCCACCTTCTTCACGGCAGCTCCCATCGCGCCGCGCTCCAGCGCCTTGCGCGCCCAACTCACCGACTCCAACCCCAGCTTGATGTGCCGTCCGTCCACCAACAGCACCTCGGCGCTGCCCTTGGCATCCTTGGGCACGGCAAGGACCACCCCTTTGACGAAATGGTGACTGGAATTGGGTTCCCCCGCACCCACCTTCTGCCAGCGGGCCAGACCTTCCGGCGAAAGATCGTTCAGATGGCCCAGCACGCTACGAAAACCATGACGCCGGTCCACCTCGACCAGACCCTTGCGCACCGCCATCTGGGCGCGACGCTGCAAACGGGGATCCATGGTGGTGAAGACATCCAATCCCCCCTGGTAGAGCTGCCGGGAACCCCACTCCTGGGAGACGGTGCGACGCACATGCTCCAGAAAATGGGGGGAAACCTGCTCCAGAGGAACCTCCGGTCGGGCCAGGCCCAAAGCCGCCTCCTGCGCCGCCAGATTCTCCTCCGGGGTGATGAAACCCACCTCCTCCATGCGATTGAGTACCAGAATCTGCCGATGTTTGGCCGCTTCGGGATAACGCCACGGGCTGTATTTGCTGGGAGCCTTGGGTAATCCGGCAAGCAGGGCCATCTGCCCCAGTTCCAACTCCGAGATATCCCGGTTGAAGTAGATGCGCGCCGCCGCGCCCACCCCGTAGGCCCCGGCCCCCAGATAGATCTGATTGAGGTAAAGCTCCAGAATCTCTTCCTTGGTGAACTGCTCCTCGATGCGGAAGGCCAGGATGACCTCCTTGATCTTGCGCCCCATGGTGCGTTCGTTGCTCAACAGAAAGTTCTTGGCCACCTGCTGGGTGATGGTGGAGGCCCCCTGGGTCAGACGGCCCGCAGTGAAATTGGCATAAGCCGCCCGCAGAATACCCCGGGGATTGATGCCGGAATGGGAGAGAAAATCGGTATCCTCGATGGCCAGGAAGGCGTTGATGACCATTTGGGGAATTTCGGCCAGGGGTACGAACTGGCGTCGTTCCACGAAGAATTCACCCAGAAGCTGATAGTCCCGGGCGAAAACCCGCGTCACCAGACTGGGTTCGTAATGGGCCAATTCGTCCAAGGTCGGCAGATCCTTGGAATATTTCAGGAAAGCCGCCCACACCACCAGCAACCCGGCGACCAGGCCGATGATCATCAGATAGAACAGACGCTTGAGCCACTTCCACATGAACGGTCACACCGCGGAACGAAAGAGAGAGCAAAAGGAAAAAGCCATATTCCACAACGAGCCACCCTGTGGCATTATGCGTGACTTGCGTGCGGAATGCGAGAATCCTCGTCCAATTTCAACCCCGCTTTCGGTGAAAAAACAGCCCATGCCCATCCTGACCCTTGATCTCGGCCAACGCGGCTACGACATTCATATCGGCTCTGGACTTCTCGCCGGTCTGGGCGGATGGGTGGCTCCCCTGCTCAAACAGAAACGGGTGGGTATCGTCAGCAACACCACCGTGGCCCCCCTCTATCTGGCGCGAGTGACGGCCGCCCTGCAAAATCACGGACTGGAGTGCCTGCCCGTGGTGCTGCCCGACGGCGAGGTCCACAAGAACTGGCAGACCCTCGACACCCTTTTTGCCGAGCTGATCCGGCATCGTTTCGAACGCGGCTCCACCCTGCTGGCTCTGGGTGGCGGGGTGATCGGCGACATGACCGGATTCGCCGCCGCCAGCTTTCAACGCGGCATCGATTTCATTCAGATCCCCACCACTCTGCTGGCTCAGGTGGACTCCTCCGTCGGGGGCAAGACCGGCATCAACCACACCCTGGGCAAGAATCTCATCGGCGCTTTTCACCAGCCGCGGCTGGTGGTGATCGACGTGGAGACCCTGACCACCCTGCCCAAACGGCAGTTGGCGGCGGGTCTGGCGGAAGTCATCAAGTACGGCATTATCTGGGACGAGGGTTTCTTCGCCCTCCTGGAAGAGCGTATGGACCATCTCCTGGCCCTCGACGGCGAGTGGCTCGGCGAGATCATCCGGGTCAGTTGCGCCATCAAAGCGGAGGTGGTGAGGCAGGATGAACGGGAACACGGGGTGCGCGCCCTGCTCAATCTGGGGCACACCTTCGGCCATGCCCTGGAGACCCTGATCGGTTACGGGGAGATCCTGCACGGGGAGGCGGTGGCCATCGGCATGGTCATGGCCGCCCGTCTCGGGGAGCGGCTGGGACGCCATGGCAAGGAGGAGGTGGAGCGCATGCGGGCGCTCATGGTCCGCGCCGGACTGCCCGTCTCCGCGCCGCCCCTTTCCAAAGAGGCCTTTTTCGAAGTCATGGGGCGGGACAAGAAGGTCCGGAGCGGACGCATGCGGTTTGTGGTGCCGCAGGGCATCGGCAGGGCCACCACGGAAGCCGACATCCCCCGCGAGGAGGTGGAAGCCACCTTGCGGGATTTCGGCATCGTCTGAGGCGAAGGAAACCGCGCGCGGGTTCCGTGGTCTTTTCAGTCATACGGGGGTCCGGGGGGGATTATCCCCCCCGGCGGGGTTCGGGGCGGAGCCCCGAGGTTTTAGCCGTTGACGTGGCGGGTCGAGGCCAAAAGGTGAAATGACCAACTTCGAACCGCTTCTACACCGTGTCACCCCTCGACCCGCCGGAGGGGGCCAGGGGAGGGACTCATCCTCCCCATCCTTGAACGCACCACCAAGACACAGCCAGGGTTATTCGAGAGAAAGAGATCCTTATTCTTGGAAACCTGAACCTCGGTGGAATTGGCACCTCCAAAAAGGATGGGGGGATGAGGCCCCCTTGCCCCCCGCGGTCCTCAGCGGGTCGTCCGGATCGTGCGGGTGGGAGGTGATGCGATTTCCTTGATGCTGGGGACCGCTACGTCAACGTCAACACCTCGGGGCGCTGCCCCGAACCCCGCCGGGGGGGATAATCCCCCCCGGACCCCCGTTGGACTGAAAAACTCACCACCTACAACCCCAGCACCTCTTTGGCCAGAGGAATGGTCCACGGGCGCTGCTGACGCAAACCCTCCTGATCCAGATGATCGATGGCCTGGGCATAGTCGGCCACACGACGCGGCAGCCGGGCCGCCAGAAAACGCAACAACTCCTCACCCACCCGCACCTGCCGGTCGATGGCCATCTTGCGCAGGATCTCCGCCCGCTCCTCGTCTCCGGGTGGCAGCACCGGCACCACCAGACCGAGGCTCAAACGGCTGCCCAGATCCGGCCGCAACACCAACTGCAGCGGCGAACGACGGGAAGCACACACCAAACGACCCTGCCGCTCCCGCAAATGGCGAAACAGGAACAGAACCCCCTCCTGCAACGCCGCATGGTTTTCCAGCTCCTGCAAATCATCGAGCGCCACCAACCGGCACGCGGCATATCGATTCATCAGGTCGGAGAGAACCTGCTCGCCGCTGCCTCCGGTCTCCGTCAGATGGGCGGAAAGCAGATCCATATCCAGATAGACCGCCACCCCCTCCTCACCGGCCTGCAGTCGCCATTGGCGCACCGTGGCCTGCAACAGGTGGGTCTTGCCGGTACCCTCCTCCCCCACCAGGGTCAGGAGTTCTCCCGGCAGCAGGTTCAGATCGCGCAACGCCTGACAAGCCTGCCGATTGCCCTCGCCGACGATCAGATTGCCGTAGGAAAAGACCGGATTGAGCGGAAAATCGAGCAGGAGCTGCGAGGGCAGTTCACGATTCGCCATCGCTTTGCCCCCTCTCCGCCGCCGTGGCCCGGCGGGTCCACTCCATGATGTACATCCCGCCGGAACTCATCGTGGTGGCCACGGTGATCCAGATCAACGGTTTGAGAAGATCCTCGGAAAGATCGTGGGCCATGCACAGAAGGGTGCTGGTCAGCAGGGCAATCTGTACGAAGGTGTTGACCTTGCTGATCCAGAGAGGCTCCATGCGCAGGCTGCTGGTCAGCATCAGGAAGACGATGGCCCCGCCGATGATGATGATATCCCGGGTGACCACCATGAAGGTGAGCCACAAAGGCATCCAATCGAGATAGGAGAGGGTGATGAAGCCGGCGACGAGAAGAAGTTTGTCGGCCAGAGGATCGAGATAGGAACCCAGTTCCGTGACCAGGTTGTACTGTTTGGCCAGATAGCCGTCCAGGGCGTCGGTCAGACCGGCGGCGATGAAGAGCCAGAAGGCCGCTTCCACACGGGCGCTGACCAGCAGCCAGACGAAACCGGGCACGGCCAGGATGCGCAAGAAGGATAGGGCGTTTGGAAGATTCACGGTTGCAACCTGACCAGCAGTTCGTTTCCGGAACGCTCCGGCGTGCCGCCCAACCGGGCCAGTGCCTCCATCAAGCGTTCCTCCGCTCCCTGGTACTGCAGGCGCAAGTGCGCCTCCCTCGGGAGCAAACCGACCACGCGCAATTGCGACACCCCCGGCGACCGGCCCAAGGCCGTCAACATTTCTCCATATCGTGCCAGACGATGCTCGTGTACAAGACGTATCGACACGGCGTGATCCTGTCCCGGAGCGGAGAGGTGGCCCTGGATCCATTCATCCATCCACGCTTGCAGCAGGCCTCCTGCCGTTTGGGCCAGACGTTCCTGAAGCTGACGTTCATCCCCTTTGGCCACCGGAACATCTCCTTGCAACGAACGGGCCGATTCCTGTTCGTTCAGCCGGACCAACTGCACCGCGCCGCCCGCGCCCTCTCCCGGTTTGCCGGAGGCGGCTGCTTTTTTCACTTCCACCGCGACCGCCAGAATCTCTTTGACCCCGTAGCGCCCGATGGCCCAGGGCAGCAACGTGGCGTCACCGACATGCAACCGGGGCCAGGTGAGGTTCATCATGTCTTCCATGTCCAGGAGAGGCAGCACCGTCTGCATGCCGCTCTCCGCCGCCGCCGCCTGGATAAGCGCCGTCAGGGGATGTCCGGATTCCAGCAGGGTGACCTGATCCCCCTTCTCCCGCATGCCGACCCAGAGCAGAACCCCCGGAAACGGTGTCTGGTTGTGGGGAACGCCGATTCGGGTCAAGGCCTCTTTCACCCCCGTGGTGGAAAAGGTGATCTCCACCTCCAGATCGAGACTGGCGCCGCGCTGCTTTTCGGAGCGCACCACCAGGCGTTCGATCAGTGCGGAAAGATCCCGTTCGATCTCGGTCAGCCTGGCCCGATGGGTCTCCCGATCCTGCCGGGTGATCAGACGGCGCAACAGACGTTCCCAGGCCGAGCGCCGCGCCATCTGCAAACCCTCGGAACGGGCATCCTGCCCTTTTTTGGAAACGGCGAGCTGATCCACGGAAAGATGGATGCCCGTGACCCGGTAGAGATTCTCGCTTGCCCGAGCCGCCGAACCCGGCAAGAAAATCAGCGTCCAAAACAGCACCAGCACCATGCTACGCAGCGATTTCCGCATTCCCATAGCCCATCCTCCAGTACGTCCGAACGGATTTTTCCTGCAAGACGCATTGCGTCGCCAAAATCCCCAACCGTATAGTACTCCGTTACGCGCAGTGGAACAAACCCTTCCCAAGGCGGAAGGAAGCGTTCTTCGTATCCGCTTTCGGAAAGGAAACACCCATGTCCATGCTCCACGACGAGACCAAACCCTCCATCACCTACAAGGATGCCGGGGTTGACATCGATGCCGGCAACCGGCTGGTACGGATGATCCGGGCTTCCGTGGAATCCACCCGCCGACCCGAGGTTCTGACCGGGATCGGCGGTTTCGGCTCCCTTTTCGCCCCCGATCTCTCCACCTGCCGCAATCCCGTGCTGGTCTCCACCACCGATGGGGTGGGCACCAAACTCAAGCTGGCCTTTCTGATGGAGAAACACGACACCGTGGGCATCGATCTGGTGGCCATGTCGGTCAACGACCTGCTGGTCATGGGGGCGCAACCCCTCTTTTTCCTCGACTACTTCGCCACCGGAAAACTCGATACCGACATCGCCGCAACGGTGATTTCGGGTATCGCCGAAGGCTGTCGTCAGGCCGGATGCGCCCTGGTCGGCGGGGAGACTGCGGAAATGCCCGACTTCTACGGTCCCAACGAATACGACCTGGCCGGCTTCGCTGTCGGTCTGGTGGACCGGGAACAGGTGGTGACGGGAGAGCTTATCCGTCCCGGCGACGTGGTGCTGGGACTGGCCTCCTCCGGCCCCCATTCCAACGGCTACTCCCTGATCCGCCGGGTGGTCCTGGGAGCAGGGGGGCCGGGACTGGACGCCCCTTTCGGCGACGGCACCCTGGGAGAGGCCCTGCTGACCCCCACCCGCATCTACGTCAAACCGGTTCTCTCCCTGCTGAAGAAAGTACCGGTTCACGGCATGGTTCACATCACCGGGGGCGGTTTCTGGGACAACATTCCCCGGGTGCTGCCCGACTCCTGCCGCGTGGCCATCCAACACGACGCCTGGAGGCGTCCCGCCCTCTTCGATCTGCTGCAAGGTCTCGGCAACATCTCCGACCACGAAATGCTGCGCACCTTCAACTGCGGCATCGGTTTCATTCTCGTGGTGCCACGGGAGGCGGTGAGGGAGGCCATGGAACACCTGATGGCCTGCGGCGAAACCCCCTTCCGCCTCGGCGAGGTGGAACATCGGGAAGAGAATGGCGAACCGGTGGTTCTGCGATGAACGAAACCGATCTGCGCATCGGGGTGGTGGTTTCCGGCTCCGGGTCCAACCTGCAGGCCTTGATCGACCGTTGCGAAGACGGCTTCATTCCGGGTCGTGTGGTTCTGGTGATCAGCAACGTGGCCGATGTCCTGGCCCTGACCCGGGCCGAACGCCACGGCATCCCCCACACCGTGATCTCCCATCGGGACCACCCCAGCCGGGAGGCCTTTGAATCGGCCATGATCCGGAAACTGGACAAAGCCGGCGTGGATCTGGTTTGCCTGGCCGGTTTCCTGCGGGTGTTGACCCCTCTTTTCGTGCGACATTACCGGGGTCGGCTGTTGAACATCCATCCCGCCCTGCTGCCCGCCTTCCCCGGCCTGCATGTGCAGCAACAAGCCCTGGATGCGGGCGTGCGCTTCTCGGGAGCCACGGTGCATTTCGTCGATGAAGGGGTCGATTCCGGTCCCATCGTGGTCCAGGCGGTAGTGCCCATTCTGGACGGCGACGACGCCGACACCCTCTCCGGACGCATTTTACAGCAGGAACACCGCATCTATCCCCTGGCCGTGCGGCTTTTCGCCCAGAAACGGCTGGATGTTCGCGGCAGGCGGGTGTTCATCCGGCCCGATCCCCAGGAACCGACCTCCCCACCCTCCCCCCTGATCAACCCCCCCTTGCCAGGTCCGCACTCATGACCTACCTGTTGGCGGGTTCCCTGCTCACGGGTCTGGCCGCCGGCATCATCGCGGGCCTCTTCGGCGTGGGTGGCGGACTGATCGTGGTTCCGGCCCTGCTCTTCCTCTTCTACCTGGATGGTATCGATCCGGTCATCTCCATGCATCTGGCCCTCGGCACCTCCCTGGCCACCATCGTCTTCACCAACCTCTCCGCCACCTGGAACCATCATCGGCGCGGCAGCGTCAACTGGACCATGGTGGCTCATTTCACCCCCGGCGTATTGCTCGGAGCCGTTTTCGGTTCTCATATCGCCGCCCTCATGGCAGCCTTCGCCCTGAAAACCCTGTTCGGTATCTTCGAAATCGCCGTGGGTCTGAAAATGATTCAGCCCGTCAAGCCCGACAGCCGGGAGGTCCACGGCACCCTGCAACCCACCACGCAAACCCTGATCGGAGTGGGCATCGGCGCTTTGAGCACTCTCTTCGGCATCGGCGGCGGAACCCTTTCGGTCCCCGCCCTCACCTTATTGGCGGGCCGCCCCATACTGGAAGCGGTGGGAACCTCCTCGGCCATCGGCATCGGTCTGGCCCTGGTGGGCACCTCCGGCTTCATCTACGAAGGCTGGAACCATACCGCCCTGCCCCCCCAGGCCATGGGCTTCGTGGTACCCCACGCCTTTCTGGGCATCGTCATGGGCTCCCTGATCACCACCCCTCTGGGTGTGCGACTGGCCCACCATCTCGATCCCGTGATGTTGCGACGCTGGTTCGGCCTGCTGCTGGGCGTCGTCGGCCTCAAACTCCTTCTGCCTTGAAGCCCGGTCATGGATGTCATCTATTTCCTGCTCCCCCTGGCCCTGCTTCTGGGACTCATCGATCTGGCCCTGCTGGCCTGGTCCGTCAAATCGGGCCAGCTCGACGACTTGGAAGGCCCGGCGCATCGCATCCTCTTCGACGATGACGAGGAGCCCCTTCAACACCCGCCCTCCGCTACTTCCGCTCCAGACACTCCACCAGCCCCGAAGCCAGATTCCGCATCAGACGAAAATAGCCCTCCTCCCCCTCCGCCTGCTCCGTAACCCCCTCCGGGTCCAGAATCCCCTTGGCCACACGGGTGCCCCGGATCAGGGTCTCCACCATGCGGGGCTCAAACTGGGGTTCGGCAAACAGGCAGACCGCCCCCGCCCCTTCCAGCCGCTCCCGCAAGGCCTTCAGATGCTTTGCGCCGGGTTTGCGCTCCGGGTCCAGGGCCACACGCCCCACCGCCTTCAGGCCGAAACGCTTTTCGAAGTAGTGATAGGCGTCGTGGAACACCACGAAGGGCCGCTCCCTGACCGGGGCCAACCGGGCCTGCAACTCCTCCCGCAGGGCATCGAGTCTGGCGTGCATCCGCGTCACGTTCTCCCCGTAGCGGGCAGCGTTTTCGGGATCGATCTCCGATAATATTTTGCCCATGGTTGCCACCAGGATCTTGCCATTTTCCGGATCGAGCCATATATGGCCGTCATAGCCATCGTGGTGATGGTGGTGGTCATCCCCCTCCCCGTCGTGTTCCTCCGCCGCTTCACCCTCCTCCCACTCCTGTCCCTGCCGGTAGGTCAACCGGTTCAACCCCTCCACCTCCCCAAGCGCCACCACCCTCGCCCGAACGGCATGCCGCAACGGCTTGCGCAGGAACAACTCCAACTCCTCCCCCACCCAGAAGATCACCTCGGCCTCCGCAATCCGCCGGGCTTCCGAAGGCCTCAGGCTGTAAGTGTGCAGAGATGCCGCACCCCTCACCAGCACCCCCGGCTCCCCAACTCCCGCCATCACTCCGGAAACCAGTGCGTGCAACGGGCGGATACTGGTCTCCACTTTCGGGGCCGCTTCCACCCCCGTGATCACTGGCCATAGCAACAAAACCCACCCCCATCCGATCCGGCATCGCATGTTACCGCTCTCCTCCCTGTACACGTTACATTATAACATCCCTTGCTTGATAGCCCCATTCACCCTACACTGTCAAGGTCTGTCGAAACTCTGCGAACCGGAGGTATTACCTGTGATGAACGCTGCCGCAACGCTCCCGGAGCAGCCTTTTCCGGCTCCCGGTCACGATCATGAGGAGTGCATGCGTGATCTGCTGACCCACGCCCGGGAGTTGTGTTTGAAACAGGGGGCGGAGCTGACGCCCCATCGTCGGCAGGTATTGGAGATTCTGGCCTCCAGCCATCAGGCTCTGGGGGCGTATGACATTCTGGGACGCATGGGGGGCCATCAGCGTCGTCTGGCGCCGATGGTGGTTTATCGGGCCCTGGATTTCCTCATGGGGTTGGGGTTGGTGCATCGTCTGGCAGGACGCAGCGCCTATTTCGCCTGTCGCCGTTCCCATGCCGAGGGGGAGGTTCAGTACTGGATCTGCCAGCGTTGTCTGGTGGTGGCGGAGACGGCAGCGGACAGCATTGCCGGCGCTTTTCCGGGGGTGGCGGAAGGATTGGGTTTTCGGGTGGAGCGGGTCAATATCGAGATCGAGGGGGAGTGTCCGCAGTGTCGGGCCTCGTAGACGAGGAGATCCTGCTTCGAGCCGACGGCATCTCGCTGACCCGTGGTGGCAAACCGGTTCTGGATCGGGTCGAGCTGACGGTAAGCCGCAACGAGATTCTGACCTTGATCGGACCGAACGGGGCCGGCAAATCGACTTTGATCAAGGTGCTGTTGGGTTTGGTGGTCCCGGATGAGGGGGTCGTCTGGCGCAAACCGGGGTTGCGTATCGGGTATGTGCCGCAGCGCATGCCGGTGGATCCGGTGTTGCCGCTGACGGTGGAGCGTTTTTTGGAGCTGGCCCATCCCTCCACGCCGGGGCAGCGTCGGGGAGTGTTGGGGGAAACCGGCGTGGAAGCCCTGGCGGGGGCTTTTCTGCACACGCTTTCCGGTGGGGAGTTCCAGCGGGTCATGCTGGCCCGAACCCTGTTGCGCCAACCGGAACTTCTGGTGCTGGACGAGCCGGTTCAGGGGGTCGATTTTCTGGGAGAAGCGGCGCTTTATCAACTCATCGCCAATTTGCGGGAGCATCACGGCTGTGGGATCCTGCTGGTTTCCCATGATTTGCATGTGGTCATGGCCGCGACCCATCGGGTGATTTGTCTCAATCGTCATTTATGTTGTGAGGGTACGCCTGAAAAGGTGAGTCGGCATCCGGAGTTCGTGCGGCTGTTCGGTGAACAGGCGACCCGGGCCTTGGCCGTGTACGAGCATCACCATCGGTGTCAGGATCATACCCATGCCGAAGCGCCTGCGCTGACCAGGGAGGAACGCATCGTGTATTACTAATAATTATATTTTCTTTTCAATATTTTGTCTTTTAAGTATCAAAAAAAGAAAATGTTTTGACTATGTTGTTCTGGTATTTTCAATAATATTATCGCAACTAATCAGGCCCTTGCACAGCGCAGCATGATCGTGTCAACGGCGAAAGGGAAAGTCCCGGAGCGCCGACCTGGACCCGTCGGAGGGGATAATCCCCCTTATACCTGAACAGATACTTTTCAATATAATTATTAAACAAAAGCCAAAAGATAGAACATTTTCTTTTTTTACTTTCTAAAGGATAAAATATTAAAAGGCAGGGCTATACCTATGGAGGATCTGTTTCTGCTGTTGCCGTGGCTGGCGGGTTTGGGAGTCGCAGCTGTAACCGGACCCCTGGGCTGTTTCGTGGTCTGGCGCCGCATGGCCTATTTCGGCGACACCATGGCTCACAGCGCCCTTTTGGGGGTGGCTCTGGGGCTTTTTCTGGGCGCCCCGCCGGTGGCGGGTGTAGTGGTGGTGTGCAGCGCCATCGCCCTGGCCCTGGTCGGCTTGCAGCACCATCCGCGTTTTTCCGGCGACACCCTGCTTGGCATCCTCTCCCACAGCGCCCTCTCCCTGGGTCTTCTGGCCCTGGCGTTCATGCCCTGGGTGCGCACCGATCTCATGGGGTACCTCTTCGGCGATCTGCTGGCGGTCTCCCTGGAGGAGGTGATCTGGATCTACGGCGGGGGCGTGGTGGTTCTGGTGGTCCTCTCCCGCATTTGGAACCCACTGCTGGCCATGACGCTCCATGAAGATCTGGCTCGGGCCGAAGGCATCGCCGTCAAACGCATCCGGCTGCTTTTCATGCTGCTCATCGCCCTGGTAATCGCGGTGGCCATGAAGCTCACCGGAATTCTGCTGGTAACCTCGTTGTTGATCATTCCCCCGGCGGGAGCCCGCCATTTCGCCCGCAGTCCGGAGCAGATGGCGGTGTTGTCGGTTCTGTTCGGCACCTTATCGGTGACGATGGGACTCTGGGCCTCTCTTCATCTGGACACCCCTTCCGGTCCCTCTATCGTCATTGCGGCCATGCTGCTCTTTCTGGGCGGCTTTTTCTGGCGGGGACGCAAGGTGGGGGTTATTCGGTTGTAAATCCCTTATCAAATACGGGGGTCCGGGGGGGATTATCCCCCCCGGCGGGGTTCGGGGCGGAGCCCCGAGGTTTTAGCCGTTGACGTGGCGGGTCGAAGCCAAAAGGAGGAATACCCAACGCTGCACCACCTCCAAACCCTGTCATCTCTTCGACCCGCCCGGAGGGGGCCAGGGGAGGGACTCATCCTCCCCATCTTTGAACGTGCCAATTCCGCCAAGGTTTGAGTTTTCGTATCTGTTCAGGTATACGGCGACGGGTCCAGGGCAGCGCCCTGGGACTCTTCCTTTTGCTGTTGACGTTCAACC
>JADGAQ010000082.1 GCA_015231925.1 Magnetococcales bacterium | reverse complement strand
CCGGATTGCAACGCGGCCAGGGACCAAAAGATGGTGAATGTCAACACGCCCTAGGGCGTGTGGACAATCGTCCGATTTTGGTTCCTGGCAGGGCGCAAGACGGTGAGGAGGCGGAATGTGGTCCTCTACAGGAGCATTCCGAACCGGATTGCAACGCCGCCAGGGGCCAAAATAGGGTGATTGTCAACAGGCACTGATGGTTCGGACGATTTAACGGGGAGATTTCGCCTTGCAAGCCTTGCGCATTGGAATCCTGGGATTTGGAACGGTGGGAAAGGGTACGGCCCGGTTGCTGCTGGAACAGGCGGCACTGTTGGAAAATCGGGCCGGGATGCCGCTGCAACTCGTGCATATCGCCGACCGGGATCCGGGGCAAGCCCACGATGTGGATCTGCAAGGGGTGCCGCTGACCGCCGAGGTGGATCGGGTGGTGCGCGGCGAGGATATCGACGTGGTGGTGGAGTTGATCGGCGGCGTCACGGCGGCGCGTCAGTTCGTGCGGGAGGCGTTGCTGGCGGGAAAACATGTGGTGACGGCCAACAAGGCGCTTCTGGCGGAGCAGGGGGCGGATCTGTTCGCCCTGGCTCGGGAGTGCCATCGGGAGTTGGGCTTCGAAGCGGCCGTCGCCGGTGCGGTGCCTATCGTGAAAGCACTGCGGGAAGGGTTGGCAGCCAACCGCATTGAATCGCTTTACGGGATTCTGAACGGTACCTGCAACTATATCCTGACCCGCATGCTCAATGAGGGATTGCCCTTCGGTCAGGTATTGAAAGAGGCCCAGGAGCAGGGCTACGCCGAGGCTGATCCGGGGCTCGACATCGACGGCATCGACGCAGCCCACAAACTGGCCCTGCTGGCGGCCCTGGCCTTTGATACGCCGGTGGAATTCTCCTCACTACATATCGAGGGCATTCGCAATATTTCCGATGTGGACATCGCCTGGGCCAGGGAGATGGGCTTTCGCATCCGGCTGCTGGGCATTGCCAAGCAAAAGGAGTCGGCCCTTTCTCTGCGAGTGCATGCCGCCATGGTGCCGGCCAACAGCATGTTGGGCTCGGTGAACGGGGTCTTCAACGCCATTCTGACCCATGGCAGCCACGCCGGAACCTCCCTTTTCTACGGTCGCGGGGCGGGCAGCGCTCCCACCGCCAGCGCGGTGGTGGCCGATCTCATCGACATTGCCCGCAATCTCCGGGCCGGTCAGAAGGAACCGCGATTGCCCGGGGCAGGCTTTCTGTTGGGCGGCAAGCCGCTGCCCCAGGATGTGGAACCCGTCGAGGCGTTGCAGGGCCGCTACTATATTCGCATGACGGTGGAAGATGTTCCGGGGGTGTTGGCGGATGTGACCACCATTTTGAAGAGCAACCGGGTCTCCATCAGCGCCATCCATCAGACGCCGAACGCCAAGGTGGCTGCCGTGCCGCTGGTCATGGTGACGCACCAGACCGAGGAACGGCAGGTGCAGCAGTGTCTGCGACAGTTCCGCCTTCTCGAATCGCTTCGGGAGGGTCCATTCATGATCCGCATCGAGGAGATGCCGGCCTAGGGCGTATTGACGCATGCCCGTTCTGGTTTTTCTGGAAGGATGGCACGTTGCGGGACAGGGGGATTTCTCGGAAATCTGTCCCTGGCTGCAAGGTGTGGCCCAACGGGGCAAGACGGGCATCCTTTCGGGTGCGCCGGAGCGTCCCCGTTTTCCCGGAGAACCGCTTCTGATGCTGTTACGGGGTGAGGGCGCCTGGTATCGGGGGGAGCAGGATCCCCCCCTGGCGGCACTGGCGGCACAGGCTTTGGGGCAGGAGGTCTTGCCCCAAGAGACCTGGGCTCTGGTCGTCTGGGCGCACTGGCTGCGAAAACAGGACAAGTTGCTCTTCATCTCCCCCGAGAGGACCGGACAGAACGAGGCGGAGATCGCTCGCCTCGGTGAGTTGGTGCGATCGGAATGGAGCCGGGAGGGCTGGTCCGTGATCACGGCTTCCCGGGGAATGGTGTTGGCCAAACATGGCGAAGCCCTGAGGCTCCGGAGTTTTCCCGTCGAGTGGCTGGAAGGGGAGTCTGCCGCCGATTGCCTTCCAGCCGGGCCGGATGCCGCCCTGTTGCATCGCCTTCTCCTGGCCGGTCAGATGCTGTTGGCGCGCTGTGAGGAGAACCGGCTTCGCCTGGATGCGGGTCGGTTGTCCCTGAATACCCCCTGGATTTACGGTGTTGGTGCTCTGAACGCCTGTGCCCCGCTCCGGGAGGCTTTTGGCGATATCCGGCACGTTTGGAGCCGTTCTCCCTGGGTGGCGGGGGCTGCCGGGGGCGGCGGGGTCGTCTGGCATGGTGCGCCGGAGGTGGGGTCCCCCTGGCCGGAGGCGGCCCTGGAAGCGGCATTGCGTCAGGGGTCGGCGGTGATTCACCTGGACATGCCGGCCACCCTGCTGCACCACGGTTTGGCGGAAGAGCGCGGGCGCTTGTTGACCACCCTGGATCGGGAGTGGCTGCAACCCCTTGGTCGCCTGTGTCAGCGTCTTGGGCGCGGGGTTCTGGTGCTGGGGGGCTACCCGGTCGCTTCGGGAGGGCGCGAGATCGCCGGCGAGGTTCCCTGGGCGGCCATTGGCGCAAAGGGTGTTGCCTCTCCCCGTCGATTCTGGCACCGTGGGCGGTTCGGTGGCGGTTCCGGCCATTCGGGCGCGGAATTGGCGACCTTGTGGAGTAAACTGGATGGGGGATGAGGGTTTTTCATTCTTGCGTCGCCGCTGGCGCATGCGTATCGCAGGCTCCGCGCTCCATGAATCGCTTTGCGAGGAGATGGGCTTGGGGGCCTATTTCGCCCCGTTGCTGGCCTTCCGCAAACTCGATTCCGTCGAGGAGGCGCGGCGGTTTTTTATGCCCCGATTGCAGGATCTCGTCGATCCCTCGGGACTGAAAGACATGGATGCCGCCGTGGCCCGCCTGATTCGTGCCCTGGAAAAGGGGGAGAAGCTTGCGGTATTCGGGGACTACGACGTGGACGGCGCCACCTCCTCGGCTCTGCTGGTACGCTATTTCCGCCTCTTGGGGGTGGAGCTGGCGGTCTATATTCCCGACCGCATGAAAGAGGGTTACGGTCCCAATGCCGAGGCATTCCGCATCCTGAAGGAGCAGGGGGTCTCCCTGATCATCACCGTGGATTGCGGCATCTCCGCCCATGAGCCCATTCGTCTGGCTGCGGGTTGGGGATTGGATTGCATCGTCACGGACCATCATCAACCGGGGGATACCCTGCCGGATGCGGTGGCGGTGATCAATCCCAACCGCAAGGACGACAGTTTTCCCTGCAAGGAGCTGGCCGGGGTGGGGGTGGCCTTCTATCTGGCGGTGGCCCTGAATCGGGCCTTGCGGGAGACAGGCTGGTTTGCCGATCGTCCCGAGCCGGACCTGAAACGTCTGCTCGATCTGGTCGCGGTGGGGACCATCGCCGATGTGGCCTCTCTGACCGGGCTGAACCGGCTGCTGGTCGCTTCGGGGCTGCGGGTGCTGTCGGAAGGGAGCAATACCGGACTGCGGGCCATGATGGAGCGTCTTTCGCTTCCGGTTGGGCAGGAGGGGGCCTCCCTCGATTCGGGCATGGTGGGTTTCCAGATCGGGCCACGGATCAACGCCGGGGGGCGTTTGGGACGGGGTGATCTGGGATCGGAGCTGCTCTACACCGAAGATGCCGAACGCGCCCGGGAGATCTCCGCCATTCTGGACCGTTCCAATCAGGAGCGCAAACAACTGGAGGAGCATATCTTCCAGGCCGCCCTGCAGCAGATTCTCGACCAGGGCAACCCCGAGGAGCGCTATGGATTGACCGCTGTCGGTGAAGGCTGGCACCCCGGCGTGGTGGGCATCGTCGCCTCCCGTCTGGCGGAACGCTTTTGCCGTCCGACCATCATCATCAGTCTGGATGCCCAGGGCATTGGCAAGGGATCGGGTCGTTCCATTCCGGGTATCGACCTTTATGCCGCCATCGGGGAGCAATCGGCCAGCCTGATTCAGTTCGGTGGCCATGTGGCCGCCGCCGGACTGACCATCACCCGCGAGCAGATTGCCACTTTTTGCGAGGGGTTCGAAAGAACTCTGCGCATCACCAATCCTCCGGATCTTTTCGAATCGACGTTGGTGATGGATGGCGTCCTGCCGGTATCCGCCGTCGGACCGGAGCTGCTGCAGCAGTTGCAACGACTGCAACCCTTCGGGCGGGGCAATCCGGAGCCGGTTTTCCTGCTGCCCCGGGTGCGGGTGGTCATGCCTCGCAACATGAAGGAACGTCATGTGGGCTGCCAGCTGTGCGACGAATCCGGCAATACGGTGAACGGTGTGGCTTTCCGCTGTCTGCCGGGTCCGTTGGGACGGGGGTTGCTGACCAGCCGGCAGCCGGTCGACGTGGTGGGTACGCTACGGGTCAATCGCTATCGGGAACGTGACACCATCCAGATGGTTATTTCCGATGCCCGTCCGGCCTCGACCAGCCTGCTCGGGGCGGGGAGGTGACATGGACAGCGCCTTTTTCCGGGACGGAATCGCCGCGCTGTTGCCCCAATCCGCCTATCGCCAATCGGCGGTGATCCCGTGTCGATTTTTTCAGGGTGCGTTGCAGGTTTGTCTTGTCACCTCGCGCAGCCGTCGCCGCTGGATCGTGCCAAAAGGCATTGTGGAAGAGGGGATGACCCCGGCGGAATCGGCGGCCAAGGAGGCTCTGGAAGAGGCGGGGATTGCCGGTGAAATTCTTCCGGAGGTCATGGGTACCTACCGCTATCGGAAGTGGGGCGGCGTCTGCGAAGTGGAATGTTTTGTCATGATCGTCGAGGAGGTTCTCGATGAGTGGCTTGAAATGGATCGGGATCGGGAATGGGTCGATCTGGACGAGGCCATCGAACGGGTGGAGGAGTCCCGGTTGCGGGAGATGCTCGAAGAACTGCCGCTATTTTTGCAGGAACGAAACGTTTGACTGCCATGGGGGAGTGAATGGCCATCTGGCTGGCATCCCTGTTGGGGGCCTACGGCGCGATTTGTCTGGGCATGTATCTGTTCCAGGAGAAGTTGCTCTTTCATCCCGACAGGATCCTCGATGTCACCCCGGCTGATTGGCAATTGCCGTATGAAGAGGTGTGGATGGGGACGGGGAAGCGGCGCATCCACGCCTGGTGGCTGGCCGGACGGGATCCCCAGTCCCCGGTCATTCTCTTTTGTCACGGCAACACGGGCAATATAGGCTCATTGGCGGCCCATGCCGCGCTGTTTCGGGAAGTGGGTGCCCCGGTTCTGTTTTTCGACTATCGCGGCTACGGCAAAAGTCCGGGACGACCCACCGAACAAAACCTTTACGACGATGTGCTGACCGCCTGGGACTATTTGCGCCAGGCGCGGGGTGTCGCACCCGAACGTATCGTCCTGTACGGATTTTCCCTGGGAGGGGGGCCCGCGACCTGGCTGGCCGATCGGCAGGCTCCGGCGGGATTGGTGCTGGAGTCGGCCTTCTCCTCGCTGGTGGATGTGGCTCAGGAACACTACCCCTGGTTGCCGGTGGGTCGGCTGACACGCTATCGCTTCGACAACGTCTCACGGCTGAAGGAGATTCAGGCGCCCACCCTGATCGTGCATTGCCGGGATGATCGCGTGGTGCCTCCCGTTCATGGTCAGCGTCTTCATGACGCAGCCGCCGGGCCTAAAACGCTCTTCTGGACCCGGGGGGACCACAACCGTTGCCTGACTTGGGATCCGGTGAGCGGTGCGGCCGAACTGCGTCGTTTCTTCGCAAGGGCCGGCTTCAGGAATTGATCTTGCGTCCCAGCTTCTCCTCGATACTGGCGATCTTACCTTCCAGGCGATTGGTCCCCCCGCGACGGCAATCGGCCTTGATGCTGACGCTGACGCGGTTGCAATCCTCGGTCATGCGTTGATAGCAGGCTTTGACCACCTCCAGAACCTCGTCCCATTCGCCCTCGATGCAGGTTCCCATGGGGCCGAGACGGTAGGGCAGTCCTGACCGGTCGATGATATCCAGAGAACGGGCCACATAGGGGCTGACGCTCTCACCCTTGTCCAGCGGGGTCATGGAGAATTCCAGCAAGACGCTCATGTCAGGCTCCTTCCGAGGGAAAAAAATGGCTCCTGGGGAGTGGGTTACAATAATTTCCGGGGAAAGACAACCCGAAGCGAGATAATTGGTTGCCTTCGGGGAGACTTCGATTTAATGTGTCGCTCCAAGCGCGGGGATGGAGGGAAAATCCTCCTGACCCGTGGGCCCACGTCCCGTTCGTCTAGGGGTCAGGACACCGGCCTTTCACGCCGGCAACACGGGTTCGATTCCCGTACGGGACGCCAAGGGATCTCCTGGCCAAGGGATCTCAACTGGATCCGCATCAGACATCAAACGAGTAGCCATGTCCCGTCAACTGCTGATCATGCGACATGCCAAATCGGCCTGGGATACGGGTGCCCCCACCGATTTCGAGCGCCCTCTCGCCGCTCGTGGACAGCGTGATGCCCCGCGTATGGGCCGCTGGCTGCTATCCGAGGATCTGGTGCCCGATCATGTGGTCTCTTCCCCCGCCACCCGTGCGCGGGAGACCGTCACTCTGGTCTGCGAAACTCTGGGTTTCAAACGCAAGCGCATTGTTTGGGACGCCCGGATCTACGGGGCGGACACCGATGAGCTTCTGGAAGTTCTGGCCGAAGTTCCCAAAAAGGCCAAGACGGTCCTGCTTGTGGGGCATAATCCCGGTCTTGAATTTCTCTCCTCCTTTCTGGCCAATTCCGTTCCCCAGTCCGATAGCGTTTTCGAGTCCGGCTTGGTGCGTACCGCTACGGTGGTGCAACTGAAGATGCCCGAGGACTGGTCCACTCTGCAAGCCGGTTGCGCTTCCCTGATTACGATTCAGCATCCAGCCGATCTTTCCTGAGAACGGCAATTCCTTTTTGGAGGCCGTATGGAACGAGCCCTCTCCTACCTGGCCGAAACCAAAGCCAAGCGTCTCAAGGAGTTGGAGGAATTCCTGCGTTTTCCCTCCATCTCCTCCGATTCCCGCCGGCAGCGTGATATGGAGTCCTGTGCCGATCATTGCGCCAGGCTGATGCGTCGCGCCGGGCTGAGTCCGGTGTTGGTGGAGGAGACCGACGGGGCTCCTCTGGTTTTGGGGGAGTGGCGCGGGGCTCCCGGCAAACCGACGCTGTTGATATACGGCCACTACGATGTGCAACCGGTGGATCCCCTCTCCGAGTGGAAGGAGGATCCCTTTTCCCCCTGGATCGAGGATGACCGCCTCGTGGCGCGTGGCAGCGCCGACGACAAGGGGCAGATTCTGATGCACATCCAGGCGCTGGAGGCCTTGATGCGCACCGAAGGGCGGCTGCCGTTGAATGTGGTGGTACTGGTCGATGGGGAGGAGGAGATCGGCAGTCCCCATCTGAGACCCTATCTGGAGGCCAATCGGAAGACGCTGCAGGCCGATGTGGTGGTGGTTTCGGATACGGCCATGTGGGGCATCGACCAGCCGGCCATCACCGTGGGATTGAGGGGTTTGACCCAACTGGAGGTCGAGGCCACCGGTCCCTGCCGGGATCTTCACTCCGGAACCTACGGAGGGGCCGTACTCAATCCCGTGGAGGGATTGGCCCGCCTTCTGGCGGGGTTGAAGGATGATCAGGGCAAAGTGGTTGTTCCGGGCTTCTACGATCAGGTGGCGCCCTTATCCGACGAGGTGCGACGGGAGTTGGCGGCCATTCCCTTCGACGAGGTCGCCTATCTGGCCGAACTGGGCCTCACTTCGGGTTGGGGAGAGACGGAATACAGCTTGCTGGAGCGCATCTGGCTGCGACCGACCCTGGAAATCAACGGCCTGTGGGGTGGTTTCACCGGTCCGGGTAGCAAGACGGTGCTGCCCTCCAAGGCCTGGGCCAAACTCTCCATGCGTCTGGTGTCTGACCAGGATCCAGAGGTCATGGCGACTCTGCTGTCGGATTACCTGCAGCGTCAGGCTCCCGAAGGCCTCTCCATCCGCATCAGGCGGTTTCCGGGTGGGGGTCGCAGTGTGGCCGTTCCCCGTGACTGGCAGGCCCTGCAATTGGCCTGTCGCGCCCTGGAAGAGACCTTCGGCGCGGCGCCCTACCGGGTTTGCGAGGGGGCTTCCATTCCCATCGTGGCCGATTTCAAGGAGGTACTCGGGGCGCAGACTCTGCTGATCGGCTTCAGTTTGCCGGACGCCAAGGCTCATTCCCCCAACGAGAACCTGCATCTGCCCACCTTTTACAAGGGGGCCGATGCCCTGGTTCGTCTGATGCACTCTCTTGGAACCACCTCCAAGGAACTTCTTATCGGCAATCGGGATTGGCTTCGGCCTTCTTGATCTGATCCAGAACCACGCGGGCGATCTCATCGGGTTGGAATTTGGCGATGAAGGCGTCCGCCCCCACCTGCTGGGCCTTGACCTGGTTGGCCTGGTTGCTCATGGAGCTGTGCAGCACCAGATGGATGCGCGCCAGCTCCGGGTCGGCTTTGACGGTGCGGGTGAAGGTGAATCCGTCCATGCCGGGCATCTCGATATCGGAGATGATGAGGCAGAAACGACGGGTGGATTCGGGCCGCATGGAGGCTTTCAGCGCGTCCAGGGCCTTTTGGGCGTCTTCGTAGAGTTCGTGTTTGACCCCCAGTTGGGTCAGGCTGTTGTCGAGCAGAACCCGGGCGGCCCGGGAGTCGTCCACCGCCAGAACGTGGAAGTTCTCGATACGATGCGACTGCCCTTCCTTGATCAGGGTTTCGTCCACCTGATTGTCGATGCCGATGATTTCGCCCAGGATCTTTTCCACATCCAGAATCTGAATCGATTGCCCGTCGTCGTCGTAGGTGATGGCGGTCAGGTAGCCGTCCTGCTGGAAGGAGCGGCTGGGAGTTTTGATGTCTTCCCAGCTCTTGTTCAGAAGCTTGTTGGGTCGGGTGACCATGAAGCCCTGCGTGCTGTTCGAATATTCGCAAATGATGATATAGCTTAATGAATGACGAAAATCGACGGGTTCCAGGCGCAAGGCCTTGGAAAGATCGATGACGGTAACCAGTTTTTCGCGGAAGTTGATGGCTCCCACGATGGAGGGGTGGGACTGGGGCACCTTGGTAATCGTTTTGGGAGTCTCGATAACCTCGATGATCTTGAAGACGTTGATGCCGTATTGTTGACTGTCGGAGAGGTAGAAGGTCAACATTTCCATCTGGTTAGTGAAGGCCAGACGGGTACGTTGTTCAATTTCCGCCATGAAATCGGCTTCTTGCTTGGCCATGGAATCTCCTTCGTTTCTCTTTATAATCCGTTGGAAAGCGTCCCTTCAACGACCATTTTGGCATGGATCAAGGGAGTTGGCACGTTCTTTTTCCAGGAAGTTCCATGCCTTATCGCAATTTTCCGCAGTTCCGGCAAGGTGAAAACAGAGGGCGCCTTCGCAATCGTCCAATCCCCCGGCGGCCACCAGGGTGGCCGTGAGTCCGAAAAGCATCTGAAAGGCCTGGATTTCGCTGATCAGCGTGGCGCATCCGGCGGGAATGGTCATCAGGCCGACGGGGGAACCCATGACCCGTTGCACCCGTCCCTGACCGAGCAGGGGCGCGGCTTTGGCCACGGAAGGGATCAGTTTGGCCAGGGAGACCGGAACGATCAGTTCGCAACCGCGGGCCTGGAGCAGGGGCCAGGCTACGCCGATGGTGCCCCCCTGGGGAGAGGCCATGAGGATGGCGGCATGCCCTTCGGGGTCGATGGCGTTGGCGCCTTTGATGTAGAGGTCGCCGACAGTGAAACGTTGCAGGACTTCACCCGGCCAGCCGCGCTGCCACTGGCCGTTTTCCAGAAGGAACGGCCCCTTGCCCCGACCGGAGGGAGGGGATTCCCCCAGGAGTCCTTCCTTGATCCATCCCACGGCGAAGCTGTCGCGTCCCGGGTCTTCGCCGAGCAGGTGACGCACCACATGACGGGTGGTGCTACCCCCGACGATGACAATGCGTCCTTGCCCGAGGGCTTGCTGCACCTGGGGCAGGCGTGAAACCGCCAGACCGATCAGGCTCTTGGCCTCTTCGGAACGCAGGAGAACCAGTGCAGTGCTGTCGGAACGGTTCATCATGAGAGTGACCTGGTTGGAGGTGATCCGGAAAGGGGGAACGGTTCCGCTTGTCTTATTCGCCAAAAAACCGGAAACTGTGACGGGGCTTTTTGTCTTCCTTATTTCAAGAAGGGACCATTGCGACCATGGAACGCCGGGATTTTATCAAATCATCCGTTGCTTTGGCCACGAGCGCCGCGTTGGGGGCGACACCTGTCCGGGCGGAAACCCGACTGGCCGCCGACAGCGGAAAAGCCCGGGTACAGCAGTTTCGCACCCTGGGGAAAACCGGGCTCAAGATCAGCGATATCTCCTTCGGGGCCGGAAAACTGCCTTCCGCTTCCATGATTCTGCGGGCATTGGATCGCGGAATCAACTATTTTGATACCGCTCCCGATTACGGTCAGAGCGAAACCTTCATCGGAGAGGCCATCAAGGCCCGTCCCGGAGATCGGGAGAAGTTTTTCATAGCATCCAAGTTTTGCAAGCCGGATCCCTATCCCGGACATCTGCCCCTCGGCTCCGGCGTGGCCGACTATGTGGGTGCGGTGGAAGGCAGTCTGAAACGGCTCAATACCGATTATCTCGACGTGGTCTTCGTTCACGCCATCGGCGAAGGGCGGGATGTGGAAAAGGAGCGGCAGCGCCTGACCGACTCCAACATGCTGGAGGCCTTCTACCAGCTCAAACAAGCCGGCAAGGTGCGTTTTCTGGCCGTCTCCTCCCATGGGCCCAACATGTTGGAAGATCTGTTGCTGACGGCCGTGCAGTCCATGCACTACCATCTGATCATGGTGGCCTTCAACTTCCTGAAGTTCCCCAAGGTACCCGAGGTGATCAAGATAGCCCACCAGAACCATGTGGGCGTCATCGCCATGAAGACCCTGGTCGGGGCCAAGGAGACGGGGATCGAAGTCGGTGGCGTTCCCTTCGAACATGCCGCATTCAAATGGGTTCTGCGCCATCCGGAGGTGGCGGGCCTGGTGGTGACCATGAAAAGCGTTCCGGATCTGGACCTTTTCCTGGGGGCATCCGGGGCCAAATTCGCCGAGGCGGACCAACGGGTTCTCGACCATTACGCCGGACTCTACGGCAACGACTACTGCCGGACCGGTTGCGGCGATTGCGAACCGGCTTGTCCTCACGGCGTGGATATCGCCTCGATCCTGCGTTACCAGATGTACTTCGAATCCTACGGTGACGAAAAACGGGCCATGCAATCCTACGCCGCCCTGGAACATCCCGCCGCCGTCTGCGGAAGTTGCGCGGACGAAGCCTGCAGCAACGCCTGCCCCCACGGGCTTCCGGTGGGCGAGAAGTTGCGGGCCGCCCATCGCAGCCTCTCCTGGACGGTCTGAGACCGGCCTTGACGGAGAGTTCCCCCATAAAGGAGGAGCCGAATCAGGGAGTGCCCCCGTGGGTGCGCCTGGTTCTGCTCCTCCTCCTGCCGCTCCTGACCCTGGCGATCTATTGGGACGGGCAGCGCTACGATGCCGATCTGCTCGATTTTACCGCCGCCAGGAAGGAACAGGGACTTGCCGCCCTTTTCCCACCCCGGTCCGGGAACTTTTCCCGTCTGGAACCGGTCCGCCATTATGGTAGTGAGAATCTTTACGAGTACATCAACGGCCATGCGGAGTACTTCCGCAGCGCCGGATTTCAGCAACTCGCGGTCGGGGAGTACGGCCCTGCCGGGGCGACCCAGCCCATGCTGGTGGTGGACCTTTTCCACATGGGGGAGCCGCTGCATGCCTTCGGTGTGCTGATGGACGAAGCCGGGGAGCAGGCGGTTCCGGTGGCCGTGGGGGATTCGGGCTTTCGGGTGGGTGGAGGCTTGCGCTTCATCTCCGGACCGCTCTTCGTGAAGATGAGTACGTTTTCACCGCAGGCCGAAGAGCAGATGTTGGCGCTGGCTCAGGCCATTCACACCCTTGCCGGCAAACGTTTCGGGGCCACGGCCAAAGCCGTCTTCCGCTTTCCCGAACTGGGGCGGGAAACGGGCATGCGCTTCATCAAGGAGAGCTACCGGGGCATGCCGTTTCTGAATAATTGCATCGAGAAGAGCTTTGTTCGGGAAGGGGGGGAGAAATCCTTCCCGACCTTTCTGGCTCCCGGCAAGCCGGAGAATCATGCGGCGTTGCTCGGCAAACTGGAGGCCTTTCTCCAGGGGGAGGGGATTTCCTTCGAGACCGTTTCCACTCAGGGGCTCTCTTTTACCCGTGTGCGCGATCCTTACGAAGGGGAGTGGTTCTACGTGCCGCTGAAAGAGGGGCTTTTCGGGGTGTTCCAACCCTTTGACGAGGAACTGGGAAGGGCGATTGCCCTCTTTGCGAGCCATGACGCCAAGCCGTAGGAAAGAAGCGGTTCTGGAAAGCGACTGGTCACGACGCCGCTTGTTGCGGGAGTTGGCCCTGGCGGGCGGTTTGGCTGTGGGCACCGGCGCGGGGGGCTGGTTGGTCTTCAGTCGGGAACCGGTGCGCCACGATCCGGTGGTGGCGCGCACCCTCAAGGATTTTCGCGTGGCGGCGGATCCCCACTACCCGGTGCTGGCCGTGGTGCGGGGGCAGCGGGTTGAGGCCATGGTGCGGGAGGCGGTGGAGAAGCTCGGCGGCATGTCGCGTTTCATCGCCAAGGGCGATACGGTGCTGCTCAAACCCAACATCGGTTGGGACCGTCAGCCCCAGCAGGCGGCCAATACCAATCCGGAAGTGGTGGCCGCGCTGGTCCGCCTTTGCCGTGAGGCGGGCGCCAAACGGGTTCAGGTCAGCGACTTCTCCCTCAACGATCCACCGCGCTGTTTCCAGCGCAGCGGCATCGAGCAGGCCGCCAGGGAGGCCGGTGGCCAGGTGATCCTGCCGGGGCAGAACGATTTTGTCCTGACCCGGATGGACGGCCAGATGTTGAAGGAGTGGCCGGTGGTGCGCTTTCTCCACGAAGCGGACAAGGTGATCAATATCCCGGTGGCCAAACACCACTCCCTCAGCGGCTGCACCCTGGCCATGAAGAACTGGTACGGCATGATCGGCGGGCGACGCAATCAACTGCATCAGGATATCCACACCTCCATCGCCGATCTGGCTTCGGCCATGCGCCCCACCCTGACGGTGATGGATGCCACCCGGGTGTTGAAGCGCAACGGTCCCACCGGCGGCAATCCGGACGATGTCTCCGAAGAGAATACCCTGGTGGCCGGTCTCGACGAGGTGGCCATCGACTCCTGGAGTCTGCGATTTTTCGACTTGCAGCCGACCCAGGTGCCTTATCTGGCGCTGGGCCACGCCCGTGGTCTCGGTACGCCCGACTGGAGAAGCCTGAATGTGGTGGAATCCCAAATCGGTTGACGGGGGAACAACGGGCCTGGGGATGCCCCGTTTGAGGGCTCTCCGTCGCCTGTATGCCGCCTTTTTCCTGGGGCTGTTTCTGCTCTTCCTCTGGCTTTCCGATTTCAAACGCTTGCAGGGCTACGCCGTCGACCTCTTTCTCCAGGCCGATCCCCTGACCGCTCTGGCGGGCTGGCTGACCAGCGGCACCCTCTACCAGGGCATGGCCTGGGCCCTGGTGATTCTGCTGCCCACCTTCTTTTTCGGGCGCTTTTTCTGTTCCTGGATCTGTCCGCTGGGCATCCTCAACCAGTTCACCGGCTGGTTGTGGAGCGGTTTGCGGCCTTCCGAACACTACACCCTCAACGCCTACCGTCCGTCTTTCCGCCTGAAATATTACCTGCTGGCGATTCTGCTGATCCTGGCGGCGGGCGGGGCCCTGCAAACCGGGCTTTTAGACCCCATTGCCCTGGTGACCCGCTCGTTTATCGCCGGGCTGTTCCCGGCGGCCAATGCGGTGGGGCTCCCGGTCTACCTGCAGGCACCGCTGTTCCAGGGTGGGGTGGTTCTGGCCCTGCTCTTCATCGCCCTGATCGTGGCCAACCGGATCCTGCCCCGTTTCTGGTGCCGGGTGATCTGTCCCTTGGGGGCCTTGTTGGGTGTGGCGGCCCTGGTCTCGCCGTTCCGCATCCGCCGCAACGTGGCGGCCTGCACCGGCTGCAAGAAGTGTCTGGAGTTTTGCCAGGGGGGGTGTGACCCCCACGACCGCCTGCGGGTCAGCGAGTGCCACCTCTGTTTCAACTGCCTGGAACAGTGTCCGGAAGGGGCCTTGCGTTACGGGATGGTGGCGGAAGGTGATTCGGTGCATCGTTCTCTGGATCTGGATAAACGCCGCCTGCTGGAAACCGTCGTGGCGGTGGCGGTCTTCCATCCCATGGCCAACGCGGCCCTCTCCTCCCATGCGGCAGCGATGCCGGGGGTGATCCGTCCACCCGGTTCCCTGCCGGAGGCGGACTTTCTGGCGCGATGCATCAAGTGCGCCCAGTGCATGCGGGTTTGCCCCACCAATGTGTTGCAACCCGCCCTTCTGGAAGGGGGCCTGAACGGGTTGTGGACTCCGGTGCTGATCAACCATCGGGGCTATTGTGAACACCACTGCGTGTTGTGTGGGCAAGTCTGTCCCACCGGGGCCATCCGGGCCATCTCCGTGGCCGAAAAACTGGGCTCTCCGCCCCACGCCAAACCCGTCAAACTGGGTACCGCCTTCTTTGATCAGGGGCGTTGCCTGCCCTGGGCCATGCACACCCCCTGCATCGTGTGCGAAGAGGTCTGTCCCACCTCTCCCAAGGCCATCTGGTACAAAAAAGTGGAACTGCCGGGTCGCAACGGCCAGCCCGTCGCCTTGAAACAGCCCTATGTCGATCCCGGCCTCTGCATTGGCTGCGGCATCTGCGAAAACAAGTGCCCCGTGACCGATATGGCGGCCATTCGCGTCACCTCCGTGGGGGAGACCCGCTCCAGCGCCAATCAGATGCTGTTGAAAAATGGCGTCCCGTCCCGTTGACCACTGGATTTTACCGCGTATCGTGCATATATGAGAGGCCATTCCCGTTTGGCCTCACTTTCAGTGGAGTCGATTATGACCGTTACCGCCCATAAGGAATCGCTGCCGTTCCAGACCGAAGTCCGGCAACTGCTGGATCTGATGATCCATTCCCTCTACAGCAACAAGGAGGTCTTCCTGCGGGAGCTGATCTCCAATGCCTCGGACGCTTCGGACAAGCTGCGCTTCGAAGCCCTCTCCAGGGACTCCCTTTACGAAGGCGACCCCGAAATGACCATCGCCATCTCCTTCGACAAGGAGAAGCGGGAGTTGCGCATTCGGGACAAGGGCATCGGCATGACCCGGGAGGAGGTGCAACACAACATCGGCACCATCGCCCGATCCGGCACCAAAGAGTTTCTCAAGGCCCTTTCCGGGGATCAGGTCAAGGATGCCCAGCTCATCGGCCAGTTCGGTGTGGGTTTCTACTCGGCCTTCATCGTCAGCGACCGGGTCAGCCTGATCACCCGTCGGGCTGGTGCGCCGGTCGAGGAGGGAGTGCGTTGGGAGTCCGTCGGAGACGGCACCTTCACCCTGGAGACGGTGGAAGTGCCGCAACGGGGCACGGAAGTGGTGCTGCATCTCAAGGAGGGGGAGGAGGAGTTTCTCGACGGCTGGCGACTGCGCAGCATCGTGCGCAAATTCTCCGACCACCTCTCCTGGCCCATTCTCCTGCCCAAGGACAAGGAGAAGGGCGAAGAGGGCGAGGAGAAAGAGCCCGCCGAGGTGGAGTGGGAGACGGTCAACCGCGCCCAGGCCTTGTGGATGCGTCCCAAATCCGAATTGACCGCCGAAGATTACAACGGCTTCTACAAACACCTTTCCCACGACTACCAGGATCCTCTGGCCCATCTGCACGCCCGGCTGGAGGGCAAGTACGAATACACCCTGCTGCTCTATCTTCCCCAGCGAGCCCCCTTCGACATGTGGGACCGGGATCGTCGGGAGGGGCTGAAGCTCTATGTGCGGCGGGTCTTCATCATGGATTGTGCCGAGGAGATCCTGCCGCGTTACCTGCGTTTCGTGCGCGGTTTGGTGGATTCGGCGGACCTGCCCCTCAACGTTTCCCGGGAGATTCTGCAGCACAACCAGGTGGTGGAGACCATCCGCAAGGGGGCGGTGAGCCGGGTGCTGGGTCTGGTGGAGGAGTTGATCGAGAAGGAGCCGGAGAAGTTCGCCACCTTCTGGCGTCAGTTCGGCGTGGTCATGAAGGAGGGGCTCATCGAGGATTACGCCAACCGGGAGCGGTTGGCCAAACTGATGCGTTTCGCCTCTTCCCATGATCCCGGCGCGGGGCAGGTGTTCGGTCTGGCCGACTATGTCAAGCGCATGAAGGAGGGGCAGGAGAAGATCTACTATGTGCTGGGCGAGTCTCGGGAGACGGCGCTCTCTTCGCCCCATCTGGAGATCTTCCGCAAGAAGGAGGTGGAGGTTCTGCTGCTCACGGATCGGGTGGACGAATGGATGGTGAGCCACCTGACGGAATTCGAGGGCAAGGAGCTGCAGAGCGTCTCCCAGGGGGCGCTGGATCTGGGCAAGCTGCAGGACGAGAAGGAAAAGGAGAGTCAGGAGAGCCAGGCCGAAGCCCACAAGGATTTTGTCAAGCGGGTGCAGGAATGTCTGAAGGAGCGGGTCAAGGAGGTGCGCATCTCCTCCCGGCTGACGGAATCCCCCTCCTGCCTGGTGGGTGAGGAGCATCAGATGAGCGTGGCCATGGAGCGGCTGCTCAAGGAGGCGGGTCAGGAGGTGCCGGTGACCAAGCGCACTCTGGAGCTGAACGCCGACCATGCCCTGGTGCAAGGGCTGGAGAAGGAGTCCGACGAAGGCCGTTTCGCCGACTGGTGCCACATTCTTTACGATCAGGCCCTGCTGACCGAGGGAGGCCGTCTGGCCGACCCGGCGGGCTTCGTGCGGCGGCTGAACGGCCTGTATGTGAATTTGCTGGGGTAGTGGCAGAAGGCCGGCGCGGGGTTTTCGTCCCCGCGCCGGGGATCGACGATATGGCTGCATCATCCTGTGCTGTATCGGCCTTGATCATCGTTTCGGTCATTGGGTCGTTGCGATTGACCCTCTTGAGGTGCATCGGGTTGGAAAGAGTCATCAATTTCCGGAACTGACCGAACTTCCCGACCGATTTGGCCCAAACGATGATCAAGACCGAAAAATTTCCATTCCCCGCTTTGCCCAAAATTTGGGGAAATGGAGAATCTTCCGAAATTCGGATCCGGCCCGCACGAAGGCCACCACTTCGGAGCCTATTGAAAAATCTCCTCAATTTTGTTGGCACCAAAAATTCTCTTGCTCCATTCCTTCAGGCTATCCAAGTCAGCCTGAGTAAGCTTGAAGCGAACCCAATCCGGCACGGAACCGAAACGTTCTTGAAGTTGGTCGAGCAGCATTTCTGCTCTGCCTTCCTGTCGGCCTCTGGCCTCCCCCTCTTCCCTGGCCAACTCGACAGCTCCTCGGGCGTCCGTTATGGCGATACCTGCCTTGTCGTACAGCTCCATCTCATCCGGCGTCATATTGGCCATCATCGCCTTCTCGAAGGCGTGACGGATCGGAATGAGGCGAATCTGTTCCGGAACGGCCTCCAGTGAGCTGGCCGTTT
>JADGAQ010000081.1 GCA_015231925.1 Magnetococcales bacterium | reverse complement strand
TACCAGGGTATCTAATCCTGTTTGCTCCCCACGCTTTCGCGCCTCAGCGTCAGTACCGGTCCAGGTGGCCGCTTTCGCCTCGGGTGTTCCTCCCCATATCTACGAATTTCACCTCTACACGGGGAATTCCACCACCCTCTGCCGGACTCTAGCCTCCCAGTTTCAAGAGCAGTTCTCAGGTTGAGCCCGAGCATTTCACTCCTGACTTGAAAAGCCGCCTACGCGCCCTTTACGCCCAGTAATTCCGAACAACGCTCGCCCCCTCCGTATTACCGCGGCTGCTGGCACGGAGTTAGCCGGAGCTTCTTCTGTGGGTACCGTCATCATCTTTCCCACTGAAAGGGCTTTACAACCCTAAGGCCTTCTTCACCCACGCGGCGTCGCTGCGTCAGGGTTTCCCCCATTGCGCAATATTCCCCACTGCTGCCTCCCGTAGGAGTCTGGGCCGTGTCTCAGTCCCAGTGTGGCTGATCATCCTCTCAGACCAGCTACGGATCGTCGCCTTGGTAGGCCTTTACCCCACCAACTAGCTAATCCGACGCGGACCCCTCCCAAGGCGACTTGCGCCTTTCTCCCTTAGGACTTATGCGGTATTAGCAGTCGTTTCCAACTGTTGTCCCCCACCTCGGGATAGGTCATCCACGCGTTACTCACCCGTTCGCCACTCGCCAGCGCCTTGCGGCCTGCTGCCGTTCGACTTGCATGTGTTAGGCGTACCGCCAGCGTTCGTTCTGAGCCAGGATCAAACTCTCCGAATATTTCACTCAAAACTTTGCACTTCTGCATGCTTTCGCTTTGATGCAAGAGCATTCGAAGTAGCGTCAGTTACCCTCCGCTACAGCTGCTCCCACATTCATGATCACCTGAATTGTCAAAGACCGGACCCTTTAGTTGGTCGCCCTGCCTTCCCTCTCTGGGAGGTTGCCGGGGCTTCCGGGTCATCGTCAGACGCTGTGTCCGTCCGAGGAAGCGGAATCTAATCCCATCGCCCCCGGGAGTCAAGAAGAAAATGCAAACCCCCTCAATTTTTCCTCAATATCACTTCCGAAACGAACTTCACACCCAGATAAGCCAGCGCCAGAAAGAGGTACCCGGTCCACGTGAGCCCTACAGCCCTGCGGCCTCGCCAGCCCCAGACGTGGTGTCCCGCCAGCAGGCCGGCAAACAGCAGCCAGGTACCCCAGGAAAAGACCTCCTTGTGGGTCAGATGAAACAGCGCCCCCGTGCGCTGGTAGCTGAACCCCGCCCCGGTAAGGATACTCATGGTCAAAAGGACGAAGCCCCAGCGCACCATACCGAACATGATCGCTTCCAGGGTACCCAGTGGCGGCAAGACCGACAAAAAGGGGCTGAAGCGCTTCTCCCTCAGGGCGCGTTCCTGAATCCACTCCATCAAGGCCAGCCCCGCCGCCACGGTGAACAGGCCGTAGGCCGCCAGGGAAAAACCCAGATGGCCCAACAGCATGGGCGCCATGGAGGTTCCCAGCAGGGGGGCATGTTCCGGCAGAAGCAGGGATAGCAGCAGCATCCCTGTCATGCCCGGCAGAAACAGCAGACCGACGGACCGCGTTTCCCGGCGGCGGATGCGCCAGCCCAGCAGAAACAGCAAGCCCATCATCCAGCTCACCAGTTCCAGGGAACCCGCCAGGTCCATAGACCAGGAACCGTGCTGGCCAACCACTCTTCCCCACAAACTCCAGCCCTGGGCCAGAAAACCGCCCAACACCAGCCACCAAATGGCCGGACTGGCCCTCTCCTCTCCCCGAAGATGGGTCAGAGCCAGGATGACCGCGCCCAGTCCGTAGACCAGCGCCGCCACACCCACAACGGTCTCTTCCACGGCATCCCCCTGTCAGTCGATCCCGATTGCCATTTTCAATGCCTCCGCCTATCCTCAAGCATTGACTCTCCCGACACCCTGGTCAATCCTGAAGCCTGCTCATTCCACAATCAACCCGATGGCATACCTTCCATGGAGCCCCATTCCCCGGACGACACCCAATCATCGCTTTCGGCTCAGGGTTCCGACCCCGGTCAACCCTGCGTCATGCTGGTCGTGGCCGCCGGCAAAGGCCAGCGTTTCGGAGCCCCTTTGCCCAAACAGTATTGCACGCTGGGCGGAAAACCGCTGCTGCTGCACACCTTGCAGCACCTCCACGACCATCCCGCCGTCAACGCCATTCTGCCCATCATCTCCCGCGAGGATGTCCACTTCGGCACACTCTCCGGTGATCTGGCGGCGATGCCCAAGGTGCTGGCGCCGGTTTTCGGGGGCAAAAAGAGGCAGGACTCCGTTTACCAGGGGTTGAAGTCCCTCAAGTTGCCCCCCGAGGCCTGGGTTGGCATTCATGACGCCGCCAGGCCCCTGGTTTCCCTGGCCCTGCTCGACCGCCTTCTGGCGGCGCGTTCCCTGGCCGATGCCCTTATCCCGGCACTGCCTCCCAGCGACACCGTGAAGTTGACCGACGGCTCCGAGGTGGTTCACAGCACGCTGGACAGGGCCCGCATTCGCCTGGTGCAAACCCCGCAATTATTCCGCTTCGGCCTTATTCTAGAGGCACATGCCCATGCCCGGCAATGCAACTTTCAAGGAACCGACGACGCCTCTCTGGTCGAGTTGATGGAAACACCCGTACATTGTATTCCGGGAGACCCGTGGAACCTCAAAATCACCCATCCACAGGATCTCGGTTTGGCTGAACTGTTGCTGCAGGGGGCCTTGTGATGAATCTGCGTATCGGCCAGGGATTCGATGTTCATGCCTGGACAACGGGGCGACCCCTGGTTCTGGGGGGAGTCACCATCCCCCACTCCCAGGGATTGCTGGGCCATTCCGACGCCGATGTACTGATCCACGCCATCTGCGATGCCCTGCTCGGCGCGGGGGGGTTGGGGGATATCGGCCACCATTTTCCCGACAGCGATGCCAGGTACAAAGGGATCGACAGCCGCCTGCTCTTGGCTCATGTGGTGAAACTGCTGGCCGAAAAAGGTTGGGGAATCGTCAATGTGGATGCCACGGTGATTTGCCAGGCGCCGCGACTGGCGCCTCACATGCCCCGCATGCGGGAGAGCCTTGCCGGAATTTTGCAACGGGAGGTGGATGCGGTCAACATCAAGGCCACGACCACGGAGAAGTTGGGCTTCACCGGACGCAATGAAGGGGTTGCGGCCATGGCCGTGGCGCTCCTTCACAAAGCATGACCACCTTTTAATATTTCATCTTTCAACTATCAAAAAAAGAAAATGTTCTGTCCTTTGATTATTGTGTCGTTGTTGCGATTTCTAAGAAACAATAAAGATTAAAATAGTAAAAGCCATTCACCTAAGTCAATTGCAATACGGGCAAGCAATTGTGTTCGGAACGATCCGGACAAATGAAAATTCAAAGGACAGAACATTTTCTTTTTTTGATATTTAAAAGATAAAAATATTAAAAGTCAACATATTGAGAGTCACTTCATATCATTCCTGCTGGCTCCATCCCCCGCCCGGTTCCTGGCGGATATACTCCATACGGCAACCCATCTCCCGATAACGGCGAAAGCGTTCCCGGCTGGCCGCCAAGGCCTGTTGATCGTCGCTGAGGGTAAAATCGATCACCCGATCAAAACGATGCGGCTCGGCGAGCAACTGCCCGCCGGCCATCACCGCCACCGTGGCGCCGTTGATATCCACCGCCTCGGCGCACACCAACACCGGCTGTCTGGCGGCCCGAGGGCCGCCGCACAGTTCATGGGGCAGAAAAGCATCCCCTCCCGGATAACGCCACAAAAACTGATCCAACTCCCGGGCCTGCTCCTCGCTCCGAGCCACCACACAGACCTTCAGACCCTTCTCGTAGGCCTTGCTCACCACCCTGGCCAGAAAGGATTCCACCTCTCCCGCCACCTGGTAGAAGCGCACCAGCGGCGGCAGGTCGGCCTCGTCCCGCCGACTCATGCCGACAATCCGTTCAAGAGATGGCGCACCAGCAGGCGCACCCCGAAACCCACGGCTCCCTTGGGCACATGGCCTCGGGTTCCCACCGTATCCCACGCCGTACCGGCGATATCCAGATGAGCCCAGGGAATACCCTCCCCCACGAATCGGGAGAGGAAACAACCGGCGGTGATGGCCCCGCCCTCCCGGTTGCCGGCATTTTTGATGTCCGCCACCCCCGATTTGATCTGCTCCTGATACTCATCGAAGAGCGGCATTGGCCACAACCGCTCACCGCTGCTCTCACCCGCCTTCTTGAGGGCTTCCAGCAAGGCCGGGTCGGTGCCCATCAATCCGGCGGCATGGGTTCCAAGGGCCACCACGATGGCACCGGTCAAGGTGGCCAGGTCCACGATGGCGCCGGGTTTGAAGGAGCTGGCATGGTGCAGCGCGTCTGCCAGGATCAGACGCCCTTCCGCATCGGTGTTGATCACCTCCACGAAGAGCCCGCTGGCCATCTTGATAATGTCACCGGGACGTTGCGCCGTTCCCGAAGGCATGTTCTCCGCCGCCGGCACCAGACCGATCAGATTGACCGGGAGATCGAGAGCGGCCACCGCTTCGAACAGCCCCAGCACGGCGGCACCGCCGCACATATCGAACTTCATCTCGTCCATCTTGTCCGAGGGTTTGATGGAGATGCCCCCGGAATCGAAAGTCACGGCCTTGCCCACCACCGCCAGGGGAGGCGTTTCGCCACCCTTGCGGTATTCCAGCACGATCAACCGGGGCGGGTGGGCGCTGCCCTGCCCCACCGCCAGGATGCCGTTCATCCCCTGACGACGCAGGGCCTTTTCGTCGTGAATCGTCACCTTGACGTTGTGGCGCTTGCCAAGGGCCTCCGCCTCTTTGGCCAGGCTCTCCGGGGTCAGGTCGCAGGGCGGCAGATTGCCCAGATCCCGACTCAACACCACCCCGTCGATGATCTTGCGGGTTCTCTCCAGCCGCGCTTCCTGGGCCTTGGCCCCGGCACGCGGCACCGCCAGGAACAACCGCTCCAGGGAGGGTTTGTCTTCCTCCTTGATCTGGCTTTTGAAGCGGCTGAAACGATAACTGCCCAGCAACGCCCCTTCCGCCAGGGCCTCCACCACCCCTTCGTGGTTTACACCTCCCAGGGCTTCCAGGGTCAGCAGCAGGCAGACACTCTTGAGACCGGCCTGATCGCAACGGGAAACCAACTGACCACCGATGCCCCGCAAGGCTTCGGCGCTCAACTTCTCCTTTTTGCCCAACCCGACCAGCAGAATCCGGCCCGCCTTGAAGCCCGTCACCGGCATTGGCACGAACTGGAACTCCCCGGTACGCCCCCGCCCCCACCCCCCCTGTCGCAAGGTGTCCACCGCCGTGGCCAACCCGCTGTCCACACCCAGCAGCGCGGGCTGTACCCCCGCATCCTCGAAAATGCCCACCGCGAGGCACTCTCCCTGCCAGGTCGCGGGTTTCGTGGAGAGGATCCCTATCGATAAATTCCGTTCCGCCATGACGCTTGCCTTTTTCTCGCCGCAAGAATGTGGTTAAATGGGGCCTTGATGAGTCGCAGCCATTGTGCCCTATTTTTGCGGCCATGGGCAGCCCAAGTGACGTGGTTTCCCCTGTTTTTTTCCCCGCATTCGGCCCTCTTTTCTCCGGCATTCCACCGGATCGGCATGGCGCAGGTCCGACACGATGCGAATTTCCCGCTATCTCTTTCGCGAAACCTTCCAGACGGCGCTCCTCGCGCTGCTGGTTTTCACCGGTCTGATTTTGCTTCCCCAGGTACTGCGACTGGTCGATCTCTGGGTCAACAAGGGCACTTCCGTGGCTGATCTGGGGCTGTTGATCCTCTATCTCACCCCGAAGTTCCTGGTAGCCAGCCTGCCCATCGCCTTGTTGGTGGGCATCCTGATCGGTCTGGGCCGACTGGTGCAGGACAGCGAAATCGTGGTACTGAAATCCTGCGGCTTCAGCCTGTTTCAAATCTCCCGTCCCATCGCCTTGCTGATCCTGATTTTTGCCTCCTTCTCCTGGATGCTCAACGGGTATTGGATTCCCGCCGCCCAGGGACGCATGGTTCAATTGAAAACCGCCATCCTTTCCGCCGTCACCTTCTCCCTCAAGCCCCAATCCTTTTCGCAACTTCTGCCCGGCCTGACCATCTACATCCAGGATCAGGATGCCAAAACACGTCGATTCAAGGGGTTGATCATTCACGACGAGCGCAACGCCCGCATGCCGGTCACTCTGGTCGCCGCCCAGGGACGGATGGTAACGTTGCCGGACGGCAACTCCAGTTTCTTTCTGGAAGAGGGCATTCGGCAGCAGGTCACCTCTTCCGGACTGCGCCAGATGGGGTTCCAAAGTTTCACCCTGGATCTCGACCTCTCTCCGGGTGGTCTGACCACCTCGCGTCAGACCAGTTTTCAGGAACTGAGCGCCGCAGCCCTCGAAGAGGCCATGAACAATCCCCACCGGGCCCTGGAAGCGCGCATGGAGTGGCATCGTCGCATAGCCTTCCCGGCGGCCACCCTGATTCTGGGTTTCCTGGCCATACCCATGAGTCTGCAAACCTCCCAACGCGGTGGTCGTGGTTTCGGCTTTCTGGCTTCTCTTCTCATCCTGGTCGCCCATTTCCTGCTTCTGACCCTGGGAGAGACTTTGGCCAAACGGGCTCTGATCACGCCTCCCATTGGTTTCTGGCTGCCGAACGGCCTCATGGCCGGACTCACTCTCTATCTGTTTCGTCAAAGCGCCCGTGACAAACCGGTGGCCGCCCTGGTTCTGCTGGGGCAACTGCTCGATTTTCTGCCCGCCACCTTCGCCCGTCCCGCCCGTTCGGATGGAGGAACCGTCTGACATGCCGGTACTGCTGCGCTATCTGTTTTCCCGTTTCCTGGTCAATTTCCTGCGCATTCTGCTGATTTCCGGCGGACTCTTCCTGCTGCTGGACGGTGCTGAACTGGTGCGCCGTTACGCCAAGGAGGGTTCAGCCGGCTGGAGCGATATCCTCTTTCTGCTGGCGTTGCGTCTGCCCGCTTTTCTGGTACACATTCTGGCTCCCCTGACTCTGCTGGCCACGCTGACCACCTTGACGCTGCTCTCCCGGCAGAATGAAATCACCGCCATGCGAGCGGGGGGACTTTCGATTTATCGTATCCTGGTGCCGTTTCTGCTGGCGGGTTTGAGCATCTCCTCCGTCCAGTTCCTGCTTCAGGATCAGGTGGTGCCCCTCGGCAATCGTCTGATGCAGGACGTGGTCAATCGCATCACCCACTCCACCCCGGCTTCCACCTTGACCGGCTCCGATACCACCGCCTTGTGGATCCGGGATGGGCAACAGATCGTTCATGCCCAAGGCACCTCCCCGGAACACGGGGCCATGTGGGATGTCACCATTTTTCAATTCGACGAGGGGCTGCGTCTGCTCACCCGGGTGGATGCCAAACACGCCAAGCGGGAAAAAGAGGGCTGGGTACTTTACGACGGGATTGTCTATACCAACGGGGACGCCGGAGCAGCCAATCGTTTCGAATCGAGACCCTGGCCCATTCAACTGGCCACGGAGCAGTTCGATCGGTCCATTCCCCAACCCGAGATGCTCTCACTGATGGCATTGCGGCATCAAGCCAACCGGCTCTCCCGGGAAGGCTATGACGCCAAGGCCTTTCAGGTCTTTTTTCTGCGACGCCTCGCCGATCCGCTGACCACCTTGTCGGCCATTATTCTGGCTTTTCCCTTCGCCTTGCGACTGCAACGGTTGGGAGGGGCCACCCGGTCCCTGCTTTTGGGGTTGGTGGTGGGTTTCGCCATGTTCATTGTGGTTGACCTGACCACGGCTTTGGGGATGGGCAGTATTTTGCCGGCTGGGGTGGCGGTTTTCGTGCCGGTGATCTTTTTTTTCAGTGTGGGGATGTTTTTGTTGCTACATCTGGAGGAGGAGTGCAAGGCGGGATGAGGAGACAGACCCGTGCCTTTTAATATTTTATCTTTTAAGTATTAAAAAAAGAAAATGTTCTGTCTGTTGACTTTTCTGGAAAAAACAATTATTTGAATAAAAAGATAGTAAACAAAAAAACAAGTCAAAACATTTTCTTCTTTTGATACTTAAAAGATTAAATAGTAAAAGTCAACGGATGCAAAAAAAACGGGCCGGGACATCGCTGTCCCGGCCCGCCTTGCTTCAGTTAAGCCCACACATCCCCCCACCGCACCCACCCCCTCCACACGGAGAAGGAGGCGGAGGCGAGCCCTTGCCCGAGTTGGCCCCCACGAGCCCCCCCGTGGAAAAGACCTTGCGAACATTGGCACCACCGCATGCGGGACAATGGAGTTCCACCTTCTCGTTCATGCCATGGGCGTGCTCGAACGGATGATTACACGAGTTGCACTTATAATCATAAGTCGGCATGGTCCATTCTCCTTGAATCAACGCCTTATTTGACGCTGCGTTCGACCCGCACCACCAGTTCCGGCACCACATCGGGGTGCAGGCGCAGGCGCACGATATGCTCACCCAGAGTCTTGATCGGGGCGGCCACTTCGATGACCTTGCGCTCCACCTCCACGCCCTTCCCCTTGAAGAATTCGGCGATGTCGGCGTTGGTCACGGCTCCGAAGAGCTTTTCACCGGATCCGGCGGGGCGATCCAGCACCACCTCCAAACCGGTGAGACGAGCGGCCAGAGCTTCGGCGCGAGCGCGCACTTCCGCCTGCTTCTGCTCGAAGTCGGCCTTTTCCTGCTCGAATCGGGCCTTGTTTGCCGCCGTGGCGGGCAGGGCCTTCTTCTGAGGGATCAGAAAGTTGCGTCCATAGCCTCCGCGAACCTTGACCACGGAGCCAAGTTCACCGAGTTTGCTGATTTTTTCCAACAGGATAACATCCATCGAAAGCTACCTCCCAGGAGGGTCTGCATCGGCGCGATTGAAATATTTTCTCACATCCAGCCATGTATCGAACAAGCCCAACAGGATCAGAATCAGATTCAGTTCCAGTCGGACGATCAGCAAGGCGTAAAACAGGCCCCGCAAAAAGGGGTGCAACGTGTAGCGCAGAAACAAGCTCTGAATGATGGCCAAACCCTGGAAAAAATAGGGCATGGTCAGAAACAGCAGCATGTTGACACCCAAAAAACGCCCACTGCCTTGGGTGACCATGGCCAGGACACCAAAGGCGATCACCGCCCACACCAGGAAGAAGGGCACCCGAAAATCGGACAAACCTTCCCCCTTGGGTACATCTTGCCCCGTGCGTTCCAGCACGTTCCGGGCCATCCACAAATTCCCCGACTGGATGAGAAACCAGGTGGAGAGAAAAGCGGACGGGAAGACCCAGGAGAGGGTCTCGATCATCTGGTCCAGAAAGGCCCGGGTCTGAGCCAGAAGCAAGGCTTCGGCCTGGGCTTTTTCCTGCATGTCGGCCAGCAGGTGATCCCTTACGGGTTCCATGGAAGCCTGCAACGCTGCCTGCAGGTCCAGGCCGAAAAGCATGCTCCCCAGAATGATCCCCAGCAGCAGCACGCCGCCCCCGGCGAAGAGGAGGGACCAACCCAGAGTGACTGGCCAACCGTTGCGCAGGGAAATACCAAAAGCCAGCGGCACTGCCGCGAACATCACCGACATGATCGCCGGATAGAGGAGGTTGCCGTCCAGGAGAGAGGCTCCCACCCCGAAAGGCAGCAGAGCCCAAACGGCACGACGCAGCTCGTGCCTGCCCCCTGCCAGAAGAAACGGCAGGGGCAGGAAAAACTGCAACGGCATCAGCAGCGGCATCCGGGTTGAGAGCAACAGAAAAGCCAACCCCAGAAAACCCGCGGCAACGGGATGTCTGCCAATCTCCTTCCACCAGGGAGGGTTCATGGAACTCCCCGGAAGGTGGAATGCCCCTTCCCCGACGAGGTCTTACGAATCGACCGGCTCATTTCACCAAAAATGGCAGCAGGGCGATATTGCGAGCCCGTTTGATGGCCCGTGCCAAGGCGCGCTGATGCGGAGCGCAGACACCGGTGATACGGCTGGGAACCATCTTGCCGCGCTCCGTGATGAAACGGGAGAGCAGTTTGGGATCCTTGTAGTCGATCAACTGGGTCTTGTCGGCGCAGAACAGACAGACCTTGCGACGACGGAAGAAGGGCCGACGGCTGCCACCGGCAGCGGCTCCTGCGGCATCCGCCCCACCGGGACGGGGACGACCGCCCGGACCGCCGGTTCCACCGGGACGACCACCGGGGCCACCCATGCGTCCACCGCCGCCACCACCGCCGCCGCGACCATCTTCGCGGAAGAAACCACCATCCCGATCCCGACTGCCACCATGATCACCCATTGATCACCTCAATTCGCGAATGCCCGTCTTCGGGCGTGTTATCAAGATTGAGCGGGGATGAGGAAACATCGATGCGAATGTTGCGAGCCACCATTTCGACCCGCCCGCGACGTTCCCGTCCATCCCGGCTCCACAGTTTCTGGTTGAGTACGCCTTCCACCTCGACGGCACTGCCCGCTGCCAGTGTACGGCACGTCGAAGCCACCTGATCCAGCGCCACCACCCCGATCCGCAAGGCCACCCGTTCCAGAGGGGCCAGATCCCGGACGGCGGAGTGGTGTTCCAACTCGAATTCCACCACCAGGCGCCCCGAGGGTGTGACACGTTCGACGGGGCGGTCCACCAGAAGTCCGGCCAACACCACCCGATTGCTCGTTTCCGGGGGTGAGGTGGGCGCAGGCACTCCCTACTCTTCCTCTTCGGCCATGTCCTCGCCTTCGAAGACTTCGCCTTCTTCAAGGCGGGGAGAGCCTTCCCGCTTCTCTTCGGGACGTCCCAGGGGGGTCGGGTTGCTGTTGGCCTTCTCCACCCGGACGTTCAGATACTTGAGGATATCTTCGTCGATGGCCAGCCGGGCTTCCAACTCCCGCACCATGTTGCCCGCCCCTTCGACGGAGTGGAAAACATAGAAGCCGTTGCTGTTCTTGCGGACGATGTAGGCCAGTTGCCGACGGCCCCACAGTTCCGTGCGCAGCACCTTGCCGCCCAGCGCGGCGATGTGATCGGTGACGCGGCGGTTGACCTGTTCGATCTGCTCGGTGGTCAGATCGGGTCGAATGATGTAGATTGATTCGTAGAAAGCCATATCCTCTTCCCTTCGGTTCGATGCGTTGCCGCACAAGCCCCGGAGATCGGTTTTTCCCGAAAAAGTCTTTCCGTATCCACCCTCAAGCCGGTCATGCTGCCCGATCCGGCAGATGCTGCACCAATCGGCAGATTTTTCCCTCTTGAGAAGGGCCTCTTTTTCGTTTGTTACCCGTATCGTTTCCGGAGCAAGGAGTGAAAAAACGGTGAACTCTATCCCAACTTCCCCCGACAATCAAGGAAAACTCCTTCTCCTGCAGCCCACTTTTCCGGGGGTCGATACCATCGAAATGGTCTGTACCACCCGGGGGGGCGGCGTGAGTTCGGGCCCCTTCGCCTCCCTCAACCTGGCCGGCCATGTGGCGGACGATTCCGACCGTGTCCTGGAGAACCGCAAACGGCTGGCAACCCGCCTGGGACGGCCCCTGGAGGCGTTGCGCTTTCTGGAGCAGGTCCACGGCGTCGCCACGGTTTTCAGCGGGGAAGAGGCCCCCTCCTCCCCTCCCGTGGCCGATGCCCAGGTCACCGATCGACCCGGTCTGCTGCTGGCCGTTCTGACCGCCGATTGCGCCCCCGTGCTGCTGGCCGATCCCCGCTCCGGAGTGATCGGCGCCGCCCATGCCGGATGGCGCGGCGCCCTCGACGGGGTTTTGGAATCCTGCTTGCATTCCATGACCACGATGGGTGCCCGGCCATACGATATCCGGGCCCTCATAGGCCCCTGCATCCGCCAGTCCGCCTTTCAAGTCGGTGGCGACGTGCATGCCCGCTTTCTGGCAACGGATACCGCCTTCGGCCAATTCTTCGCGCCCGAAACGGATTCCGATCGTTACCGCTTCGATTTGCCGGGTCTGTTGCGCCTGCGACTTCTGCGGGCAGGGCTGGCGGAGGATTGCTTGTACGATGTGGGCCACTGCACTTACACCGAGAATCACCTCTTCTTCAGCCACCGCCACGCCACCCGGAACGGATTGCCCACCTGTGGCCGTCAGCTCTCGGCCATCGGGCGGCTTCCCGGATGAGGTGTCGAAGGGAAGGTCGGGCTTTTCACGCCGCTTCGGCGGCCACCTGCTCTTCTGTCTGGGTCTGCTCCTGGCCGGGTGGGCCGAGGCCAAAACCCCCTCCTGGCTGCCCATGATCCAACAGGTGGCCCGGGAAGAGCAGGTCGATCCCGCTCTGCTGGAAGCGGTGGTCGCCGTGGAGTCGAGCTTCGATCCCCTCTCCGTCTCCCCCAAGGGCGCGGCGGGTCTCACTCAGCTCATGCCCGGCACCGCCCACGACATGGGCGTGCGCAACCCCTTTCATCCCGAGCAGAACCTGCGCGGCGGGGCAAAATACCTTCGCAAGATGCTCGACCAGTTCAACAATCTCGGTCTGGCCCTGGCCGGCTACAATGCCGGACCCGGCGCCGTGCTGAAATACAAGGGGGTGCCCCCCTATCCGGAAACCCGGCGTTATGTCAAGAAGGTTATGGAATACTATCAGGCCGTGCGCCTCGACGGCAAACACCGCACGCCACCCCCTGCCGCCTTCGAAATGGTGCGCCGTTTCCGCTCCTCCGACGGTCGCATCATCCTGGTCAGTCGGGCCGCGGAAAACCTGAAAGCCCCGACCAACATGCACATCACCGTGCGCCGCGCCTCGGCCCGAACCCCGGATTCCGCTTCCGCCCAACCCGTGCGGCAGGTCAAATTGGCCGCTCTCGGCGACGAGATGGTCATGCCGGTACGCGACAGCGTGCCGCTCCACGCCATCTCCTCCTACTCCACCGCTTCCTCCATTCCGATCTTGCGTCTTTCCCGATGAAACCCCATTATCGCCCGTGGGGAACTTTTCGGGAGTAGCCGTGACTGCCATCACAGAGATGCCCTCTGCTGCTTTTGCCACATGCGCAAAGCAGCAGTCGGCCATCCTCCGGCAGATCCACCGTCACCGCCCGGCTGCAAACCCCGCGTCGGCTGTCGTCACATGCCGGAAAGGAGTCGCTGTCGCCGCATAAACAGAGTTTGTGCCGACCCGCCGGCAATTCCACCAACACCGGATGGAGACCCCACATCGTTGCCAGTCCTTTCCTCCGAGGTCGTTATGTCCCTCTCCATGGATGACGACTTTCCCGACCCCGGCCAAATCGCGGCCCGCCTCTCCCGTCCGCGACGACCCGTTCCGGAAACCAGTTCCACCCTCTCCCCCGCCGCCGTGCTGCTGCCCTTCCACTGGCCGGACGGTCGTCCCCATCTCATTCTGATCGAACGCTCCCGGATCGTCTCCACCCACAAGGGCCAGATGGCCTTTCCGGGAGGCCGCCGGGAACCGGGGGATGCCAGCCTGCTCATCACCGCTCTTCGGGAAACCCGCGAGGAACTGGGCTGCTCCCTGCAGGGTTTTTCCATTCTGGGAGCGCTGCCGCCCCAACCCACCACCAGTACCGGTTTTCTGGTTCACCCCTTCGTGGCCGCCATGGCCGATCTCCCCCGCTTCGCTCCCGATCCGCGGGAAGTGGCCTCCTGGGTCTCCATTCCCTGGGCCTTTTTCCGCCATAATCCCTCTTTCTCGCCCCAACCGGCCTTTACCTATCGGAAATACTGGATATGGGGAGCCACGGCTGCCATTATTCAACGTGTGATCGTTCTGTTGCACGCGCCATAGCGGAGGATTTCATCCCCAATGCGCACTTTCATTTACCTGCTTCTCGGTCTGTTGGCCATCCTGGCGCTATGGTACGGGGCGCGCATGCTCTGGTCCCTGTGGCATCCTCACCTCGAAACGGCACCCTCGGCCTTTTCCCGCCGGGTGCCATCCCTGATCCTGGCCACCCTGGCCCTGCTCCTGCTGGCTCTGGCCACCGAACACCTGATGGAGACCCGCGCCCCCCTGCCCACCCGTTACGAACCGCCCCACATGGAAGGCGACCGTCTCATTCAGGGGCGCTTCGAGTACGCTCCGCCTCCAGCCAAGCCCGATAGCGCCGCTGGAAAAGGGCCTCCATCCCCGAAATGACCTCCTTGTCGGGCTTGCCCAATACCTTGTCCATCAAAAGCCGCGAGGCCTCCTCCAGAAGGCCCGTGTCGGCCTCGATCATCGGGTAGGTGGCCTTGAGGCGTTTCAGCGCCGCCACGGCGCTCTCTCCCGCCGGTGCCGGAATGGAAAGCGGTTCCCGGGGCACGCTCCGGGGCTCCGCCCGCTGGCCTTTGGACCGAAGAAACTCCGCAAACAGGCACACCGCCCGTTGATCCTCCGGGGAAAGCCCTCGCCACGCTTCCAGCAGCCTGGCCCGTCCACCCTGATCCTGATCCATGGTTTCCCCTTGTCTTGAGCAGGTGGAATCAAGCGAGTTCGAGAAGCACCGGAGCGTGATCGGAAGGACGCTCCATGCCGCGCAGGCCCCGCAACACCTCACCCCGGCGCAGACGACGCGCCAAATCCGTCGAAAGCAGCAGATGATCGATGCGCAACCCGTGATTGCGCGGAAAGGCCCCGGCGCGATAATCCCACCAGGTGTAAACCCCCTGCCGGGGATCCACCTGACGCAACCCGTCCACCAACGGCCCCTGCAACAGCGCCCGGAAGGCCGCCCTCTCCGCTTCCGAAACCAGGATCTGACCCGCCCAGGCCGCCGGGTCGTAACAATCCCGATCTTCCGGGGCGATGTTGAAATCCCCCGCCACGATAACCGGTCCACCCTCGGCCAACAGCGTCTCCACATGGGCCGTCAACGCCTTCAGCCAGGAGAGCTTGTAGGCGTACTTTTCCCCTCCCACCTCGGCGCCGTTGGGCACGTAGACACACAGCACGCGAATACCGTCGATCTCCACCGAAAGAAAGCGCTGCTGCTCATCCGCCCAGCCCGGTATCCGACGTATCGCCCCCCGGCCCTCCCGGCGGCTGAGAATGGCCACACCGTTGTAGGTCTTCTGCCCGGCAAACCAGACCCGGTAGCCCGCCGCCGCCAGCGCCTCCGCCGGAAAGCGCTCGTCCGGCAACTTAGTCTCCTGCAGGCAGATCACATCCACCGGGTCGTCGCGCAACCAGGCGAGCAACGGCTCCAGACGCACGTTCAGGGAGTTGACGTTCCAGGTGGCGATACGCAGGGGAAAGCCGGATTCAGCGCATCCAGGCATAGCGTCGCACCTCCTGAACCGCGGGAACCTGCACCATCTCCTTGAATATCCGACCCAGGGAGACCGGATCCTGACCGCCCAAATCGAGTTCGATCAGGAACGAATCACCGAGGCGTCCCTTGCTCTGGATGGTCTGACCGTTGATGCCCCGCTGGGCCAGCAACTCCAGCACCTGCAACAGGGAGCCGGTACGATGGGCCACCGCCAGCGTCACGCTGATGCGCACTCCCGGTTCGTCGAGGCACTCCCAATCGCCCTTCTCCCATTGAGCCCCCTGGGCCTTGTCGCAGTCGGCCCGATGCACGATCCAGTGGCCATCCTCCGACATGCGCCCCACAATGGTGTCGGAGGGTACGGCCACGCAGCAGGTCGCCCAGACATAGTCCACGCCACACAGATCGGTGATGGTGAATCCCCCGTTGGAATGGTGTCGCATGCCCTTGATATGAACGACGTGATTTTTCAGGGATTGTTTGATCAGGGTCTTGGCTCTGGCCGTCTTGACCACCTCCAGCCAGGAGCGTTGCGGATGGGCCTCCGGAGAGGTCAGAATCTGCACCACGTCCCCATCTTCCAGGGGATCCTCCGGCAGGGAGCGCACGCCGTTGATCTTGGCCCCGATGCAGTGTTCGCCCAATTCGGTATGGACCAGATAAGCGAAATCGACCACTACCGATCCCTGAGGAAAGGTCAGCCGGTCCCCTCTGGGGGTATAGATATCCAGCAAATCGGGCAACACATGGGAGTGGACCTCCGACATGCGCAGATCGCTGTCCCCCAGAGTGGCCAGCAGGCGCATGTAACGGCTGGGGTCGGGGCCGCTCACCCCCCATTCCGCCAGGATGCCCAGGCTGTTGGCCTCGTCGTCCTCCTCCAGCACGATCAACACGTTGACTGCGTGCCCCTCCCAGAGAATGCGGGAGGTCAAGGCCCGGAAGCCGTTGATGCGCGGGGCGTTCAAATAGTCCCGGATATGGCGGGGCAACGGTTCGAAGAATTGATGCACGCGCCCCAGAACCTGGAAAGCGTCATCCCGATCCTTGACCAGCACCTTCAAACGGAAGACCGGCCAGCCGATGCGTTGCAGATGGCCCGTTCCGGGTCTTTCGGTCAACACGAAGAAATCGCCGAGGCTCTTCGGCTCCACGACATGCCTCACCGCCATGCTGCTGCCGATCAGTTCCTCGAAACGCCGGTCCAGCCGCTCCATGCTGCTGGCGCCCTGACGTTGGAACTGGTTCAGCGCCTCCTTGATCTTGCGATGCTGCACCGGCATCAGATGGGGCAACAGCCGCTCGATGAGAACGTCGGCGAACTGCATGATACCCAGGCGTCGGGCCATGCCGACGTAAATCAGTCCCAGGCTGGCCTTGACCTTGGCCTTGGCCGCGCCGTGAACCTCCAGCGTGGCGGAGTTGTGGTAGATATCCATGGCCTTGATGATCAACACCCGCAAATCCCGGGCTGCCGCACCCAGAATGCGCCGGTAGGTGGCGGGCAGGTCACCGCCGCCGGTCTGCAGATGCCGGATCTTGGTCAGGGCCTGAACCAGTTCCAATACATCCCTGGAGAGCCGGCCGATCTCCCCGAGGGGGTTGGCATCTTCCGGGGCGTCCTCCAATGCGTCGTGCAACAGCGCGGCGCAGATGGCGGTGGAATCGGTCAAGCCCCAGTCGATGCAGCTTTGCGCCACCTCCACGGGATGGTTCAAGTAAGGCGATCCGTCCAGCTTGCGAACCTGGCCTTCGTGATAAACGCTCGCCAGATCCAGGGCGTGGCGCACCCTTGCCATCTCCTCGCGGCAAAAATGGACTTCACAGCTGTTGAAAAGCTGATGGATTTTTTCCTCTAGGTTCATCTGACCATCCCGAAAAAACTGCCCCCGCCTTCTCAAGCGATTATCGAACCCTTGCACCCCGTGGGGAAGGGAGATTTTCCCTCCCCTTGCCACCAAAGAGCGGTTTTGCGGAATTTTGCCCGTCTCTTTCCTCAAGAATCATTTCAGTTCTTCTTTTCGGGACACAAACAAGCTATACATAGTGCCCATGATCGGCAACATACCCGTATCACCCAGTGTCCCGAGAAACCGTCCGGTTGCCACCTTCTGGCAGGAACGATTCCCATGATGCGATTTTTCCGATACATCGGCCAAACCTTTTTTCCCTACCTGATCGGAATTCTCATCGGGGTGGGATTTTTCTTCCTGTGGACACGGGTCTTGCCGGAAAGCGATTTTCTGCAACACCTGGTGGCCAACATCCTGCCCGGACCGTCGGCGCTGTTCCGCATGGAAAAAGATCCGACGCCACCTCCGCCCCGCGTCATCGATCCCAAACCGGTCGCCGCTCCGACGCCCGTAGCCAAAGCGGAAAAGCTTCAGGCCTTCCAGCCGGAGGAGGAGGCCCCCCCTCCCGCCCCG
>JADGAQ010000080.1:13140-17769 GCA_015231925.1 Magnetococcales bacterium | reverse complement strand
TCGCTGCCGAAGATCTTCTTGAAGGCGAAATCGATGCGCGGGTCGATGAATTTCATGGGGGTTCCTGATCCGGATGACATAGCACCAGAATAGCAGAATCCCCGGCACAGGACAGAGATTTTTCTGCCCGCTTCCGGGGGGAGCAACTCCCCCGGAAGCGGGTGATCTCAATCCACCGCGCCCAGGGCCTGGGCCACGTCGGCCAGGATGTCGTCGATGTGTTCGATGCCCAGCGACAGCCGCACCATGTCCTCCGAGACGCCCGCCTGTTCCAGTTCCGTCGGCGACAACTGCCGGTGGGTGGTGCTGGCCGGGTGGCAGGCCAGGGATTTGGCGTCGCCGATGTTGACCAGATGGGTGATCAGCTTGAGGGCGTCGATGAACCGCCCGCCCGCCTCACGGCCCCCCTTGACCCCGAAGGTCAGAATGCCGGAGGCCATGCCGTTGAAATAGCGCTGCACCAGTTCATGACTGGGATGATCCGGCTGCCCCGCGTAATTCACCCAGGCCACCTTGGGATGGTCACGCAGGAAATTGGCGGTGGCCAGGGCATTGGCGCAATGGCGCTCCATGCGCAACGCCAGGGTTTCGATGCCTTGCAGGATCAAAAAGCTGTTCATCGGGGAGATGGCCGCGCCCATGTTGCGCAAGGGCACCACCCGCGCCCGACCGATGAAGGCCGCCGGTCCCAGCGCTTCGGTATAGGTCACGCCGTGATAGGAGACATCCGGCTCGTTGAGGCGGCGAAAACGCTCTTTGTGCGCCGCCCAGGGGAACTTGCCCGAATCGACCAGCGCACCGCCGATGGAGTTGCCGTGCCCGCCCATGTACTTGGTCAGGCTGTGAATCACGATGTCCGCCCCGTGTTCGAACGGACGGCACAACACCGGGGTCGGCACCGTGTTGTCCACCATCAGCGGAATGCCCCGCCGGTGAGCCACCTCGGCCAGGGCGGCGATATCCACCACGTTGCCCAACGGGTTGCCGATCGATTCGACGTAAATCGCCTTGGTGCGGTCGTCGATCAGCTGGTCGAAGCTGGCCGGATCGCGATAATCGGCAAACCGGGTGCGAATGCCCATCTGCGGCAGGGTGTGGGCGAAGAGATTGTAGGTGCCGCCGTAAAGCGTGCTGGAGGCGATGATGTTGTCCCCGGCTTCGCAAATGGTCAGAACGGCGTAAGTGATGGCCGCCTGACCGGAAGCCAGGGCCAGCGCGCCGATACCCCCCTCCAGTTGCGCCACCCGCTGTTCCAGAACCGCCGTGGTGGGGTTCATGATGCGGGTGTATATGTTACCCGCCACCTTGAGATCGAACAGATCCGCCGCATGCTGAATGCTGTCGAAGGCGTAGGAGGTGGTCTGGTAGATGGGAACCGCCACCGCCTTGGTGGTGGGATCCGGTGAATAGCCGCCGTGAACGGCAATGGTTTCGAGTTTCATTGCGCAGCTTCCCCTGTCTGGAAAATAGCGGGTATTATGAATTGGCTGGATATGCGAAATGAATAGCATTTCGCAGGGCCGACGCTATAAACAAGCGATTTTTTTGCGGCGCGTCAACATCAATTTTTCAGGGGAGTCGGTTCTCTCGTGATCACGATTCCTCCGGGCTCCGGGACTTCGCCTCCCACCCCAGCATGCGTCGGCCCCATTGCAGCAGATCGTCCACATAGGTGAAACAGACGGGAATCACCAGCAGCGACAAAAAGGTGGAGGTCAACAGACCGCCGATGACCACCACGGCCATGGGGGATCGGAAACTCGGTTCCGCGCCCAGCCCCAGGGCCACCGGCAACATGCCCGCCGCCATGGCGATGGTGGTCATGATGATGGGTCGGGAACGCTTGCGTCCGGCATCGAGCAGCGCCTCGAAGCGGCTCAGGCCCCGCTCCCGCCGCGCCAGAATGGCGTACTCCACCAGCAGAATGGAGTTCTTGGTCACCACCCCCATGAGCATGAGTACCCCGATGATCACCGGCATGGAAAAGGCGTTGTTGGTCACATGAAGCGCCAGGAAGGCCCCTCCCAGGGAGAGGGGCAGGGCCGCCAGAATGGTGATCGGCTGCAGAAAGTCGTGAAACAGCAGCACCAGCACGATGTAGATGCAGAGAATGCCCACGATCATGGCCGCCCCGAAACTGGAGAAGAGTTCGGCCATGCGCTGCATCTCGCCTTCGGTGAGCCGCTTGACCCCGGCGGGCAGGTTTTGGATGGAGTCGAGCTGATCGACCTCCCTGGCCACGTCGCCCAGAACCCGGTTGCCCAACTCCACGTCCAGGGTGGCGCGGCGCAGCCGGTCCAGCCGGTCGATCAGGGCGGGGGAGCTGGCCATTTCCACCGAGGCCACGGTTTGCAGGGTGACCATGCCGTTGCGGGCGGGCAGACGCAACTGGCGAATGGCCTCCAGATCCTGCCGCGTGGCCCGGTCCAGACGGACGCGGATGGGAATCTGCCGCTGGGGCAGGTTGACCTTGGGCAGCAGGGTCTTGAAGTCTCCCGCCGTGGCCAGTCGCACGGTCTGGGCGATGCTTTCCGCCGTGACGCCCAAATCCGCCGCCCGTGCGAAATCGGGGGTGATGAGAACCTCGGGACGCTCCAGACTGGCGTTGGAGGTGATGTTGCCCACGTCGAGGCCCCGCAGATCCTTTTCCACCCGTCGCAGGGCGGTATCGAGGGCGGCGGGGTCGTCGCTGGCCAGGGTGACCACCAGACGGGTGCCGGGCGCGGAGGAGATCAGCCCCACCCGCAGCCCCGGAATGGCTTTGAGGAGCCGGCGAACGTGGGCTTCCACCTCGGTCTGTTTCAGGGCGCGGGTTTTGCGGTGGGTCAGATTGACGGTCAGGGTCGATTTGCGGGCGTCGCTGGCGGTGTTCATGCCCAGGGGACCGCCTTCGGTGGCGGTGGAAACCCCGATGGCGGCAAAGACGTGGGTCACCTCCGGCAGGGTGCGAATCAGGCGCACCGCCTCTTCCGACTTCCGCAGATTGCTCTCCAGGGAGGTTCCGGGGGGTAGTTCCAGAACGACGGCGATCTGGCCGCGATCCTCGGCGGGAATGAAGCTTTTGGGAATCTGGGACAACAGGGAGAGGGAGGCGGCGGTGAAGAGGAGGGCGGCGATGACGGTCATCAGGCGATGGCGCAGGCAGGCGGCCATGGCTCCGAGAAAGAGGCCCCAGAAGGGGCTTTGCCGCTGGGTCTTCTCCACGGCGGGGGTTTTGAGCAGATAGGCGGCCATCATGGGGGTGAGCAGTCGCGCCACCACCAGGGAGGCCAGCACCGCTGCGGCGGCGGTGAAGCCAAAGGGGCGGAAGACCTTGCCCGGCACGCCGCCCATGAAGGCGGTGGGCAGAAAGACCGCCACCAGGGTCAGCGAGGTGGCGATCACCGCCAGACCGATCTCGTCGGCGGCCTCCAGCGAGGCCTGCATGGGGGATTTGCCCAGGCGCTGATGACGCACGATGTTCTCCACCTCCACGATGGCGTCATCCACCAGAATGCCCACCACCAGGGCCAGCGACAGCAGGGTGAGGGTGTCGAGGCTGAAGTTAGACAGCCGCATGATCAGAAAGGTGGGGATGATGGAGAGGGGCAGGGCCACCGCCGATACCAGCGTGGCGCGCCAGTCGCGCAGAAACCACCAGACCACCACCACCGCCAGGAAAGCCCCTTCGAAGAGCAGCTCCATGGAGCCGTGATAGTTGTCCAACACCCGGTTGATGTTGTTGGAAACCTCGGTAAGGGTGACGTGAGGGTTGGCCTGCTGGAAAGCGGTTGCCGCCCGGCGCACCGCCTGGGCCACGTTGACCTCGCTGTGACCCTTGGTGCGGGTGATTTCGAAGGCCAGCACCGGCTTGTCGTCGACCCGGGCCAGGGAGGTGCGTTCGGCGAAGCCGTCGCGCACCGTGGCCAGCTCCCCCAGGGGCATGGAGCGGGTGGCGTCGAGGGGGATGGTGAGCCGGGCCACGTCGCCGATGGTGCGAGCCGCAGCCAGGGTGCGGAAGGATTGCACCTCGCCGCCCATGTCGCCGCGTCCGCCGGAGGAGTCCTTGAGAACCTGCCGCAGACGTTGCGATACCTCGGCCACGCTGAGTCCCAGGGCGCTGAGGCGCACCGGGTCGAGAACCACCTCGAACTCCCGGTCGATGCCGCCGATGCGGGTGAACCTGCCCACCCCCGGCACCGCCATCATGGCTTTGGAGAGTTCGTTGTCCACGAACCAGGAGAGATCGGCTTCGTCGAGACTCGCGGAGGTCACGGAAAAGGAGAGGATGGCCCCTCCGGTGGTGGTCTTCTTGGCCACCACCGGATTGGTCAGATCCTGGGGCAGGTCGGAGCGCACGCTGTCCACGGCGTTGCGCACCTCGTTCAACGCCACTTCGCTCTCCTTGTCGATGGAAAACTCCACCACCACCGAAAGGGCGCCGTCGTTGACCGTGGTGCGAATGTGTTCGATGCCGCCGAGGGAGGCCACCGCGTCTTCGATCTTGCGGGCCACGTCCGATTCGAGTTGCGCGGGCGCAGCCCCCTCCAGCGCGGCGGAGACGATGATGGTGGGCACCTCCAGATCGGGAAAGTTCTGGATGCCCAGATGGCGAAAGGCGATCAGCCCCTCGATGGTCAGCAGGGCGAA
>JADGAQ010000080.1:0-13040 GCA_015231925.1 Magnetococcales bacterium | reverse complement strand
TCTGGATGCCCAGATGGCGAAAGGCGATCAGCCCCTCGATGGTCAGCAGGGCGAAAAGCAGAATGGCCGGTACCGGATGCCGTATGGAAAGGGCGGAGACATTCATGGAGCGGCTCCGGAGGCCAGTCTCACCCGATCCCCCTCATGCAGGAAGGCCCCACCGGAGGCCACCACCTTCTGACCGGGCTCCAGGCCGGAAAGAATCTCCACGGCGTTCTCCCGACTGCGACCGATCGCCACCTTGCGGCGGGAGACGCGCAAGTCCGCATCCAGGGTGAAGACGTAGCGATGGCCGTCGCTGAAAACCAGGGCGCTTTGGGGCAGGGTGAGGGCCGGGGATTGGGCCTGCCGGATGAAACCCTGGGCGAACATGCCCGCCCGCGCCGGGGTGTCGGGGGGCAGATCGAGGTAAACCAGCGCCTTGCGGGAGGCGGCGTCGAGGCTGGGGGCGATCTGACGCACCGTGCCGCTGGTCTCCTGCCCGCTGGAGAGGGTCAACCGCGCCGTCTGGCCCGGCTGAAGGCGCGGCAGCAGGCTGGCGGTGACTTCGGCCCGCCACTCCAGACGGTTTTGACGCAACAGGCGGAACAACTCCGCACCGCTGCCCACCACCGCGCCCAGGGTGGCGTTGCGGGCGGTGATCAGACCGTCGTCGGCGGCGAGAATGCGGGTCTGCTTCAGGCGGGTCTCCTCCAGTCGCAGAGAGGCCTCGCTGGCCGCGAGGCTGGCGGCGGCGGATTTCTCGGCCAGGAGATACTGGTTGATCTGCTGTTCGGAGAGGGCGCCGCTCCCCTTGACCTGCCGGGCGCGTTGCGCGTTGCCGCGCGCCTCTTCCAGGGCCACTCGGGCCTTGGCCGCGTTGGCCTGCTGCAGCGCCACGGCGGCCTGCTGCATCTCGTCGGAGAGACGGGCCAGCTCCTGACCCTTCTTCACCACGGAACCCACATCCACCCGCACCGCCTGCAGGGCCAATCCGCCCAGTTCCGCCGCCACGATGGCCTCCTGCCAGGCGAAGACCCCGCCGCTGGCGGTGATCTCCTCGGGCCACTCCTTCAACACCGGCAGACAGCTCTCCACGGTGAGAACGGCTTTGTCCCCGGTGGCCGGGGTCTCGGGGGCGGCCTGCAGCACGCCGCCGAGCAGCAGGCCCGGCAGCAGAAGGGCGATGACGGTCCGTTTCATGGCGTGTCGTCTCTCCTCTCCCAGCCACCGCCGAGAGCTTTGTAAAGGGCGATCCACTGTTGCACCTGTTCCCGTTCCAGCAACAGGCGGTTGCGTTCCGCCTGCCCGGCGTTGCGTCGGGTCTCCTCGACGCGCAACAGGTCCGCGCCCCCTTGCCGGTAGTGTTCCAGGGTGGCGAGGAAGAAGGCCTTCTGGCCATCGGCGGCGGTTTGGGCGGCGCCGGCGCGGCGGGTGGCCGCATCCAGCCGGGTGAGCGCCTCCTCCACCTCGCGGATGGCCAGGCGCACCGCCAGTCGATAGGCCGCCAGGGCCTGTTGATAACGGGCGGTGGCGGCATCCACCTGGGCCTGCCGCGCTCCGGCGTCGAACAGCGGCAGGGAGAGGGAGGGGCCGAAACTCCAGGGGCGGAACTCCGGGCTCTGCCCCTTGAAGTCGGCGTGGCGCAGGCCGATGCTGCCGGTCAGGGAAAAACGCGGATAACGTTGCGCCTCGGCATAGCCGATGGCGGCGGATGCGGCGGCCAGTTCATGCTCGGCGGCGGCCAGATCGGGTCGCTGGGAAGGCAGCGCCGCCGGCAGCGTGGTCACGGCGAAGCGTTCGGGCGCGGGCAGCGGCGGGGCGGGCTCGGCCAGCCACTCCCGCAAGGTGGTCTCTTCCAGGCCGCTCAAGGCCACCAGCGCCTTGAGCGCCAGTTCGCACTCCATCTCCTGGGCCGTCCGTTGCGACTCCCCCTCGGCAACGACGGCACGGGCCAGTTCGGCTTCCGCCGCCGCCCGCAAACCCGCCGCCACCGCTTTGCCCACCACCTCCCGCGTGGTGCGGCGGGAGGTCAGTTCCTCTTCCAAATTGCCCACCAGTCGCCGGCAGGAGCGGTAATCGACGTATCGCGCCGCCACCTCGGCGGCCAGGGTGATGCGGGCCTGGTGCCAGCTCTCCTCCCGCGCCGCCATCTGGGCCGTGGCCACCTCCATGGCGCGTTGCACGCTGCCGAAAAGCCCCAACTCCCAACTGGCGTCCAGGCTGACCTTGCGGTTGGTGGTGGCGGGCAGGGCGCTGTTGCCCGCTTCACCCCCCCGCGCCAGGGATGCCCCGGTGTTGACCACCGGCAACCCCGTCGCCGTGGCGGAGGCCACCCCCGCACGGGCTTCCGCCAGACTGGCCAGGGCCTTCTCCAAATTGGGATGCCCCGCCTCGGCCCGTGCGATCAGCCGTGGCAACAGCGGGTCGTCGAAGTGGGTCCACCAGTCGGCGAGCCGGACCAGCGAACCCTCGTGGGGCAGCGCCGCCTGCCAGCGGGCCTCGACCTCCGGCGTCGGGCGGCGGAAATCGGGACCGGGCAGCCAGCAGCCCCCAAGCAACAGGAGAGCGGAAATCAGCAGGATCGGCGGTGAAACGGCAGGCGGCATGGTCCCTCTATCTCCCGGCCAGGGCGACTGGATGGGTGATTGTTAGCGCACCTGAAACAATCTTGCAAGAAAGATTTCTTGATCTTTGCCGTTCGTTGCCTTTACTCTTGGCCCGCACGAGATGAAAAGGTGAGCCGGGAGGTGAAACTATGTTGGAGACCACGGAGGAGTTGATCGCCCTGCACCGGGCCAACTGGCCGGAATCGCTGGATGCGCCGCTGATGGGGTTCGTCTTTTCCCTGCTTCGGGCCAGGGAGGTGCATTTCCGCCGGGTGGGGGAGGTATTGGCGCGGCATCGCCTGAGCCCGGCGCAGTTCGACGTGCTGGCCAGTCTGCGGCGCAGTCCCCCGCCGTGGGAGTTGACGCCCATGGGCTTGCAGCAGGCGGTGCTGCTGACTTCCGGCGGTTTGACCAAGATTCTCAAGGAGCTGGAGGAGCGGGGCCTGGTGGTGCGTTCCACCCGGGAGGGGGACCGCCGGGTCAAGCCGGTGCGCTTGTCGGAGCAGGGGGTGCAGCTTGCCCAACGGGCCATTCGCGAGGTGCGTGCCGAGGTGGGCGGCTGGTTGCACCAATTGTACGACGAAGAGGAGATGCGCCGGATGGGGCAATTGCTGGGCCGCATGATGGCGGCGGACAGGCAATCCCCTGACGCAGTCCAGGATCCTTAGCCGCTGATTCCGCCGGGGTGGGGGTTTGCCGGAGAAACATTGGTAGAGGGCGTTGCGAGTGGTGCGAGATAGTGGATAAACTGATCGTGTTTGATGGAGATTTCCCCATCGCGGCGACAGAGGAGACCAAAACCATGTATGCCGTTGAAATTCAAACCGCCATTATCGATCATCGACTCGATGTTCACAGTGACCGCCTTCCCGCCAACGCCGCCAACGTCAGGGTCATCGTCCTGGTTGAGGAGGGGGTTGGTCATGCGGAGTCCTCTATTCTCGACCTGGCACATGCCGCTCGGGCCAGTTTCCCGCAAACCGACCCCCTCGAACTGCGTAGGGAATTTGCCGCCATGCGCGATGAGTGGGGTATCAGGGAGCCTCGTGATTGAACGCCGTCCGACTGCTCGACACCAATGTTCTGATTGACTATCTGGCCTGTTATCCCGATGTGTCCTTTCTTCGAAGGGTGGAACGTTCCCTGGTTGAAGGCGCGGCGGTTTCCATCATCACCACCATTGAACTTCTTGGTTGGCGCGGTCACACCGACCAAAGTCGTCTCGATGCCCGGAAGCTTCTTTTAGCCATGGATGAAATCCCTCTTTCCCGGAAAGTTGCTGACCAGGTTGTCTTGTTGCGTGGGCGGTTGTCCATCAAGCTGCCTGACGCCATCATCGCTGCCAGTGCATTGGTAGAGGGATTGCCGCTTATGACGCGCAATGTGGAAGACTTCCGGCGGATTGACGCATTGCGGCTGATTGACCCGTTTGAAGAGGGATGATGTTGCGAAACGGCCTGTCGGGGTGGGAAGCAAGAAGGACTCACACCGTATTGTTCCGGGATCCGGCGATTTCGGTCCGGTTGCGTCCTCCCTGCTTGGCGTCGTAGAGGGCTTTGTCGGCCTGCTGAATCAATTCTTCCGGGGTGGATTCCCTCTCGGGCGGCAACAGCACCATGCCGATGCTCACGGTGACCACGCCGGTGGCCGAGGCGGTGTGGGGAATGGCCCATTTCGCCAGTCCGGCATGAATCTGTCCCGCCACGTCGGCGGCTCCTTCCAGGGTGGTGGCGGGCAGGATCACGGCGAACTCCTCGCCGCCGTAGCGAGCCGCCAGGTCTCCCGGACGCCGGGCGCAGGCGGCAAGCACCTCCCCCAGTTTGCGCAGACACTCATCCCCTTCCGGATGGCCGTAGGTGTCGTTGAAGGCCTTGAAGCGGTCCACGTCCATCAGGAGCAAAGCCAGGGTCTGCCCCATGCGCTGGCAGCGTTTCAACTCCTGGGAGAGTATTTCGTCGAAGGCGCGCCGGTTGGCCAGTCCGGTCAGGGCGTCGGTGCGACTCAGACGGGAGAGGGTTTCGTTGAGTTGCTGCAGACGCTGTTCCGCAGCGAGGCGTTGCTCCACCTCGGATACCAGTTCCCGATTGAGACTGGCCAACTCTTCCGCCTGGCGGGAGCTGCGCAGCAGCAGCTCCTCCAGTCCAGCCGCCAGGGCGCGCACCTCGGCCTTCTCTTCGAGACCCAGGGTCTTCAGTCGGTTCAGGCAATCCTGCACCTTTTGCGGATCGTGAATGTCGAGATCGCAAGCGATCTGACGCAGCCGCCAGACCGGTCCCACCACCTTGCGTTCGAAGAACCAGCCCACCCCGAGCAGCACCAGTCCGCCGCTGACGCCGATGGTCAACAACAGATAGGTGAAGAGCAACTCGCCGCGACCGCTGATTTCCGTGCCGAAACGGGTGGTGATCAGCAGCGCCGGGCGGCCCTCGATGTCCGGCAGCAGCATCTGGGCCGTGACATGCTCTTTGCCACGGGTGATGCGAATGCCCTCTTCCGCCTGGTTGATATGGTTCTTGAGCTCCCAGGCCAGGGCCCGTTTCAGGGCATCGCCCGTCTGTGCCGAGGGGAAGGCCTGCAGGGTGGTGCCCTCCGGCAGCATGGCCTGTAGCGTCTCCTGGTAGGTGCGGTCCAGCAGCCGCCCCATCAGCAGCGTGCCCTGACGCTCTTCGGAGGCGCTGCTTTTCAGGATGGGCGATCGTCCCACGAAGAGCAGTCCCGCTGAGGTGGGCCAGAAGCCGCTCTCTTTGGTGGATCCCGGGGAAATGCGCAGCAAGGGGTGTTCCCGGTCCAGAAACGGCGCATCGAAGGGGGGCAGGGGCAGCTCCTTCTTTTCCGCGGAATCGATAACGGTTCCCCAAACCTTGAGGCCCTCCGGTGCGTAAAGGGCCATGAGGTTCAACTTCAGATTGGTCAGAGTCTCGGGGGTGAGATTCTTGGCAATGTATTCCGGATTGCGGTTGCGCATGAACTCAAAGGTATCTTCCCAGACGCCCCAGTCGGCGGTGGTGTCCCCCAGATGGCTCAATTCGCCCAGAAGCAGCTTGCGGGCCTGAAAAAGGGACTGCCGGGCTTTGTCTTCTTCCAACCGCAGGAAATCGGGCAACAGCAGCAGCCGCACCGCCAGAAGATTCAAAACGGTGGCCACCACCACCCCGAGGGCGATGATGAGCAAGGCGCGATGCAGGAGGGCGGAGGAGGTACGCATGTGCGCCATGATATCCCGAAAGGGGGGGGATGTGGCAACCTCCGTCGGGCAATCCACTCCTTTCAGCGCCAATCAACAAGACGATTGGCGCTGAAAGGACCCATGGCGGGCTCGCTTTTGGGCCATCCTTTTCGGGAAAAGGCCCCCGAAAAGGATGGCCTTGAGCTGGGCGAGCCTGAAGGATAACGGATTCAGGATAAAGGATAAGTCAAAGGACAGAACATTTTCTTTTTTTGATACTTAAAAGAAAAATATTACAAGGCAAGGGATGTGGAAGATATTCCTGCTTGATTGTTGGCGTTTTGCGGTTTTTTCTCCAGTAAGAAATTATTTAAGCAGGCGTGAGGCCTTGAGGAACTGGCCTGCCGAAAGTCCCAGGGCGGGGACGTACCACCAGGCGGAGGAGCCCGAGGCGATCAGCATGGCCGCCGACATCAACAGCGCCCCGCCGAAAATGGCCGCCACCTGCTGGCGGAAACCCACGTTCATGCGCTCCTCCAGGGTTTGCAGCGATTCGGGATGCAGGCGCATGCGCACCCGGTCCCGCGCCAGGCGTTCGATGCCGGTGTAGAGCAGCTCCGGCAACTGGGTGGTGGCGTGCAGACTGTTGCTGATGGTCTCCCGGGCGTTGAGCAACCGCCCCTTCGGCCCCAGATGATCCATCATCCACTCCCGGATCAACGGCTCCGCCAGCAGCCAGACGTTGAGTTCCGGGTTGATCTCCCGACCCACCCCCTCCAGCGTGACCATGGTCTTTTGCAGCAGCAGCAGTTGCGGCTGCACCGGCATGTTGAACTGCTCCGTCACCTTGAACAACTGGGCCAGCAGCTTGCCGATGGAGATCTCCTTCAGCGGCTGACCGAAGACCGGCTCGCCGATCTGACGGCAGGCCTCCTCGAATTCACCCATGTCGGTGTCCATGGGGATGTAGCCCGCGTCCAGATGCACCCGCGCCACCTTGCGGTAGTCCCGCATCAAAAAGCCCTGCAGCATCACCGCCAGCCAGATGCGGGTCTGCATCGACACCTGCCCGGTGATGCCGAAATCGAGAATGACGATGGTGCCGTCCGGGGTCACGAAGATGTTGCCGGGGTGCTGGTCGGCGTGAAAATAGCCGTCCCGGAAGACCTGTTTGAAAAAGGCGGTGACGATGTTGCGGGAGATGCGATCCACCCGGCTGGCGAATTCGGGGTGATCCCGCAGTTCGTCGATGGGAAAGCCGTCGATCCATTCCAGGGTCATGACCCGCTGGCCGGAGAGGGACCAGATCACCTCGGGAATGCGCAACTCCTTGTCGAGGCGGAAGTTGTCACGGAACTGCTGGGCCCGTGCGGCTTCCACCTGGAAGTTCATTTCGGAACGGATGGTGGCGGCGAACTCGTCCACCACCTTCTGCACCCGGAAGCGGCGCCACTCGGGAACGTACATCTCCACCAGGCCCGCCAGTTGCGACAGCATGCGAATATCCGACTCCACCACGGCGTCGATCTGAGGGCGTTTGACCTTGACCGCCACCTCGCGTCCCTCTTTGGTGAAGGCGTGATGCACCTGGGCGATGGAGGCGGAGGCCACGGGAACGGAGTCGAACTGGGGGAAAAAGTCTTCCAGGCGGCCCTTGAGAGACTCCTCGATGGTTTCGCGCACCTTTTCGAAGGGGAAGGGGGGCACCTCGTCCTGGAGCTTTTTCATCTCCCGGGCCACCTCTTCGGGCAGGGATTCCACCCGGGTGGAGAGGGCCTGACCGAATTTGATGAAGGTGGGGCCGAGGGCTTCCAGGGCTTTGCGCATGCGTTCCGAGGAGGTGTACCGGCGGCGCAGGGCGCGTGTCGACGGGCGCAGACCGGCGAGCCAGACCAGGATGCGGTAGGGCAGGGCCTTTTCGGAGAGCAGGGGCAGGGCATCGTAACGCACCACGATCCGCAGGATGAACCAGAGGCGGAGAAGGGTGCGCAAGGTGGTCAGCATGATCGATTCGGGTTTCCTGGTCGGGGGTCAGGGATTGATATTGAAGGACTGCCTTTCAATATTTATCTTTTAAGTATCAAAAAAAGAAAATGTTCTATCCTTTGACTTTGTATCTTTGAATTTTAAAAGTCTTCATTGGTATAAAATATAAAATGGCAAAGTCAAAGGACAGAACATTTTCTTTTTTTGATACTTAAAAGATAAATATTAAAAGGCCGTGGACCTCACGGGTTCGGGGTTTTGGCCTTGCTCTGCAGGGCCAGGCGTTTTTCCAGTCGGGAAGCCCGCGCCTCCAGGCGGCCCAAGGTCTCCCCCAAAACCTCCACCGCCTGGTGCAGCGGTTCCAGTTCGCCCTTGCGGGGCAGACCGGTATTGCCCACCCAACGTTCCACACCGGCCTCCACGATCTTCCGGCCCTGCTGCATGCCGGCGAAGGTCTGTTTGCGCCAGCCATCCAGTACGCCGGCCATCGGTCCGCCCACCACGGAGGCCATCTCCTTTTCCCAGTCGATCTCCACGTTGTCCAACAGATTCTTGAACCTCAACCCGGTGTCGGTCTCGCCGGAGAGCTTGAGACGCCGCGAGAAGAAGAGCGAATCGGGATCGGCCTGACCGGTCAGCAGGTCCAGGAACGCGGTGCTTTCCCCGGCCATGGTGACGTGGCAATCGTCGTCGCAATAGGTGTGCAGCAGAATCCCGCCGTTGTCTTCCACCCGCATGTAGAACTGCTTGCCCAGATCCTCCACGTCGAATTCGAAGATCTTGCCCCCGAGTTCGCTCAAGCGCTCCTTCAAGGCGGGGTAGCGGCTGAAGAAGAGGTTCAGGGTGATGCCCAGGGAGACCGCGGTGAACGGCTGCGGCAACAGTTTCAAGGGCAGGGCGAGCAGTCGGGTAGGCATGTTGTCAGACCTTGTGAGCCAGATGGATGGCGGCAATGCCGCCGGAGAGATTGGAATAGCGCACCCCGAAGAAACCGCAACGCTCCAGCAGCGCCTTGAGGGTCTCCTGATCCGGGAAGCGGCGGATCGACTCCACCAGATACTGATAGGCGTCCCGGTCCCCGGCCACCCAATGGCCGATCTGGGGCAGCAGGCGGAAGGAGTAGGTGTCGTAGAGGGGCCGCAGGGCGGGAATGGCCATACGGGAGAACTCCAGGCACATCAGCCGCCCGCCGGGACGCAACACGCGGAACATCTCCCGAAAGGCGGTTTCGATGCGGGTCACGTTGCGAATGCCGAAGCCGATGGTCACCCCGTGAAAGCTGTTGTCCGGAAAGGGCAGGGACTCGGCATCGCCCTGAACCCAGTCGAGGCCGGAGAGCAGACCTTCGTTGGTCAGGCGGTCCCGTCCGGTTTCCAGCATGCGGTAGTTGATATCGTAGAGCAGGATGCGTCCCGTCTCCCCGATCCTGGGGTGGATGCGCTGGGCCAGATCGCCGGTTCCGGCGGCCACGTCCAGCACCCGCCAGCCCTTGCCGGGCCGCAGGGTGCGAATGGCCTGATCCTTCCACAGGCGGTGGATGCCCAGGGACATCAGATCGTTCATCAGATCGTAGCGATCCGCCACGGTATCGAAGATGCGCTTGACCTCGCGCACCTTGTCGGTGATGGGAATCTCCTTGAAGCCGAACGATACGGTATTGGACACGATAAGCCTGCCTGATCACGACGAGAAAGTGGCGTTCAATCCCCCTGGGGAAATTTCGAACGCCAAGGATAGCCTACCCGTCCCCTTTTGCAAAGGCGCCCCTGGGGATTTCCCCCATGTTTGGGAAGAAAATGGTGGGATGTCCCTGGCCTGATCAAGGGCTTTCGAATGTGTTATGCTCTTTGACGGATGGTTTGGGGAGGGAAAATCTTCTTTTGCGTGAAATAGCAAGGAAAAATATTTACAGGCCTTGCTTTGCGGTCGCAAGAGGTGGAATCCCGCTTCCCGAAGCCACAAATTCCAGCAACGACGGACCTTTGCACGAAGGCAATTGACAAGTGGAAGGATTTTTTGTATGCAAGACAAGGCACTGATTTATTTAGACTTTTTAAATCTGCCCAATCGTGAGGCAGGCAATGATTATCCCTTCCAAGCGCCGCTCAAAGGGTGTAGAAAGATTCCCGATTCCAAGGACATTCTTCGGCTTTTGAGGCGAGACTCGGTGCTGGTATACGGATTGCATAAACCCGTTAGGGTGTTGTTGTCTCTCCGGAAGGGGTGGGGAGCGGGGCAGGTTGGCAGCCTTCGGGCGGTCGGTGCGCGTCGTTCGGTCTCCTGTCAGGAAAGCAAGCGACATGTTCCATAAAGCCGAACTCCAATTTTCCGTGAACCCCGAAGAGGTGGTGATGCAAGCGGCATCCTGGGATATCTGGGACAAGAAATACCGTCTCAAGACCAAGGATGGGCAGCCGTTGGATGCCACGGTGGAAGATACCTACCGCCGGGTGGCCATGGCTCTGGCCATGGTGGAGGTCGAGCCGAAGCGGCAATTCTGGTTCGAACGCTTCTTCTGGGCGCTGCTCAACGGGGCCATTCCCGCCGGACGCATCATCTCCAATGCGGGGGCCCGGCAGCACAAACCGGCCACCTCGACCATCAACTGCACGGTTTCGGGCACGGTGCGGGATTCGATGGACGACATCCTGCGCTCCGTTCACGACGCGGGTTTGACCCTGAAAGCCGGTTGCGGCATCGGTTACGAGTTTTCCACCTTGCGTCCCCGGGGCGCTTTCGTGGCCGGAGCCGGGGCCAGCACCTCGGGTCCGCTCTCCTTCATGGATATCTTCGACGCCATGTGTCGCACCATCTCCTCGGCGGGAGGGCGGCGCGGCGCGCAGATGGCCACCTTCGACATCACCCATCCCGATATCCTGGAGTTCATCCGGGCCAAGCGGGAGAACGGGCGTCTGCGGCAGTTCAACCTCTCCTGTCTGATCACCGATGCCTTCATGGAGGCGGTGAAGAACAATCAGGATTGGGAGTTGCTCTTCCCGGCCAACCGGCACGAGCTGGAGGATCCCGATTGCGAAATCCGCTACCGGCCCTGGCCGGTGACCGATGGCTACAAGACCAACGGTCGCGGCGAGGTGGCCTGTCGGGTCTACCGGCGTCTGCCCGCGCGGCGGGTATGGGATGCCATCCTCTCCTCTTCCTATGATTATGCCGAACCGGGGTTCATCCTCATCGACAAGGTGAACGAGATGAACAACAACTGGTTCGACGAGGATATCCGGGCCACCAACCCGTGCGGGGAGCAGCCGTTGCCGCCCCACGGCGCCTGTCTGCTGGGGTCGATCAATCTGGTCAAGTTCATCAAGAACCCCTTCAGCGGCAAGGCGGTTTTCGATTGGGAGCGGTTTCGCGAGGTGGTGCGCATTTTCACCCGCATGCTCGACAACGTGGTGGAGATTCACGGCCTGCCGCTGGCCTCCCAGGGGCGGGAGATCGTGCGCAAGCGGCGTCACGGCATGGGCTTTCTGGGGCTGGGCTCCTGTCTGACCATGTTGGGCCGGGTTTACGGGGATCCCGAATCGGTGGCCTTCACCGAGCAGGTGGCGCGGGAGATGGCCATCGCCGGTTTCGAGACGGGGGTGGAGCTGGCCAGCGAAAAGGGACCGGCGCCCATCATGGAGGAGTTGTTCACCGTGGATGGCGCCATGCTGGCCAAGCGGCCCGAGATGGTGCAGGATGGTTACGCCCTGGGGGACCGGGTGGCGGGTAAGGTGTTGCTGGGGCGGTACAGCCGGTACATGGCTCAGTTTCCCCAGGCTTTGCGGGAGCGCATCATGCGGGAGGGGTGTCGCTTCACCCATCACACCTCCCTGGCCCCCACGGGGACCATCTCTCTTTCGTTGGGCAACAACGTTTCCAACGGCATCGAGCCCAGTTTCGCCCACAAGTATTCGCGCAACGTGATTCGGGAGGGGCGCAAGACCAAGGAGAAGGTGGATGTGCTCTCCTTCGAATTGATGGCCTACCGCACTCTGGTCAACCCCCATGCCGAGCCCGGCGCGGAGGAGGAGGCCAATCGTCTGCCGCCTTTTTTTGCCGACACCAACACCATCGCGCCACGGGCGCATGTGGACATTCAGTCGGCGGCACAGAAATGGATCGACTCCTCCATTTCCAAGACCATCAACGTGCCCACGGACTTCCCTTACGAGGAGTTCAAGGGCATCTATCTCTATGCGTATCAGATGGGCCTCAAGGGTTGCACCACCTTCCGGTTCAATCCCGAGGCGTTTCAGGGGGTGTTGGTCAAAGAGGAGGATCTCGCTGCAACCACCTATCGTTTTGCTTTGGAAGATGGTACCATTCTGGAGCTGAAGGGTAACGAAGAGGTGGAGTACGATGGCGAGGTGCATACCGCTGCCAATTTATTCGATGCCCTTAAAGAAGGTTATTACGGAAGACTATAGATGGCGGGCAGGGATTCCGCCCGCCAACAGGGACTTGCTACGGACAGAAAGGCTGGGAGACCAAATCGACATGGCGGTGAACATCAGCAAGAAGATTGTCAGTTACGAAGTGGTGACCGATGCGCCGGTTGCCAAGGCCGAGCCTGCCAAGGTGGAGGAGAAGTCGCGTCGCAAGCAGGAAGCGGCGGTGCCACCGGCCAAGGTGATTCAGATGCAGCCTTTGCTGGAGCGTTCCGACAAGTTGGAGGGGGTGACCTACAAGGTGACCACGCCGTTGTCGGAGCATGCTCTTTACATTACCATCAACGATATCATTGTCAGTGCGGGCACCGAGTTCGAGCATCGTCGTCCCTTCGAGATTTTCATCAACTCGAAGAACATGGACAACTTTGCCTGGATCGTGGCCTTGACGCGGGTGTTGTCGGCGGTTTTCCGCAACGGGGGGGATGTCACCTTCCTGGTGGAGGAGTTGCGTTCGGTTTTCGATCCTCGTGGGGGCTATTTCAAGCCGGGTGGCAAGTACATGCCGAGCCTGGTGGCCGAGATCGGGGAGTGCATTGAGAAGCATTTGCAGGATATCGGCATGTTGCGTTCCGAGGTCACCGAGGATTTGAAGGCCAAGCGGCGCATGGCGGCGGAAGAGGGGTTGACGGGGAGCACCCAGTGTCCCAAGTGTGCCCAGATGGCCGTGGTGCAGTTGGATGGCTGTGATACCTGTTTGGAGTGCGGTTTCTCCAAGTGCGGATGAGGTAAGGTTGGAGCGTGGGAAAAGAGGCCGGTGGGGCAACCCGCCGGCCTTTTTTTATACGGGGGTCCGGGGGGGATTATTCCGTTTCTGTTTCATTTTTGCATTATTGCAGGGGTCTGGGGACCATC
>JADGAQ010000079.1:12936-17790 GCA_015231925.1 Magnetococcales bacterium | reverse complement strand
CGTCGGGGAGGATAATCGACCCCGTATACCTGAACAGATACGAGAATTTAAGATAGAAAATTCTAAGTCAAAGGACAGAACATTTTCTTTTTTTGATACTTAGAGGACTGAACTGCAAAGGTGACGGACATGAACGGACTTTCGGACAAGACGTTACAGCAGCTCATCCTGTTACAGGGGGTCAATCCGGACCGGGTGCGGCCTTACCTGGAGGGGTGTACGCAACGGGAATTGGCGAAGGGGGATATCTTGCTTTCTCCGGAGCAGGAGAACCGACATTTATATTTGATTCTGTCGGGGACTTTTTCGGTGCATGTGGAGTCTCAGGCTTCGCCGCAGATTCGGGTGATTGTCGCGGGGGAGTCGGTTGGGGAGTTGTCGTTGATACGCCGGCAGCGTCCTTCGGCGTGGGTGGTGGCGCTGGAGGAGAGTCGGGTTGTTCAGTTGGATGCGGAGGCATTTTGGGGTTTGGTGGATTGTTCGGGTCAGGTGGCGCGGAATCTGTTTGAGCTGATGGCGCGGTGGTTGTTGGAGAACACGGATCATTTGGTGGAGAACCGGCGGACCATTGAGACCTTGGCGGAGCAGAACACGCGGGACGCTTTGACGGGGGTGCATAACCGGCGCTGGTTTGAGGATGCGGTGGCGAAGATGGTTGCGGAGACCAACGATGGGGGGCGTCCGGGGGTATTGGTGATGGTGGATGTGGATCATTTCAAGCGGTTCAACGACACCTATGGGCACCAGGGCGGGGACATGGCGCTCATTACCCTGGGCAAGGTGATGCGGGATCATGTACGCAAGGGGGATGAGGTAGCGCGGTATGGGGGGGAGGAGTTTGTGTTGTTGTTTCCGGGCACGCGATTGGGGGATGCTTTGCCGGTGGTGGAGCGGGTGAGACAGGCGGCGCAGCATCGGGAGATTCAGTTGGTGCAGACGGGGGAGGTAGCGCATATTACGATATCGCAGGGCATGGCGCAGACCTGGCCGGGGGTGACGGTAAAGGAACTGCTGGCCCAGGCGGACGCGCAGTTGTACAAAGCGAAGGAGTCCGGCCGGAACCGTGTGTGTTGGGAGACGCCACAGGAGCAATAAACCCCTATCCTTTCAATCTGTTATCCTTTAAATATCAAAAAAAGGAAATGTTCTGTCCTTTGACGTGGATTTTATTTTTTCTGTAATTCGTATAATTTTTTTTAAGCTTTCCATAAAAAACCCCGCACTTCCTCCTGCCAACCTCAAGGCCCAACCCGCAACAAGGCGTTGGTCAATCACCCGGTTGTGAAAAGGCCCAACACCCCCGAACGGCTGCGCAGCCAGCCGCATGATTCACCGGATGACAAAATTCGGCGCGGAGCTGTTTCCGTGATGGAATTATCTTGCATGCGGGGGAATGACTGGGGTAGAGTGTTTGCGTCGGGGCAAAAGGTTTCGAGTATGAGCAGGCGTGTTACTGCAATGATGGACGGGGTGACTTCGAATTAAATTTCCGGCGTGGTCTTTGCCTGGAGGCAACCGGCTGGATGTTTGAAGTGACCCGAGAAGGGTGAATCTTTCCATCCGGATGTGCATCGGGAGGATTTGCCATGATGATGCAACGTCCCCTGCGATGACAGGGGGAGTCAAACCAGGAGCCTTAAAAGCCGGCAGCAGGCATGCTTTACGAAGTTATTATTTACATATATGCGGCGGATCACAATAACATAGTATGTCACATAGGTATGCTCGGTAACAGGGAGTGCAGGCGACTTTCGCCTTTGTAAAGTGGGCAAGTGCATTCCAACCGGGAGGCAATAATGGGTTCAAACCGGGATTGATATCCATCGTGAAGAACCTGTCGCAGCCAGGGACTTGGCCGTAAAGGGGGAGTTGTCTTTCCCCGGATTCAGATGGATATACTGTCCACGGATTTCCGGATTCAAATGGATATACTGTCCCCGGATTTCACAGGGATCCAACAATAAATGCCCCAGCAAACCACCTGAATGTTCCAACAGTCGAGGTTTTTAGACAGCCTCTAAGAAAGGAATGGCATGAAAGAACAGTTGGTTGTTCTTGCTGTAATTTTATTTATTATCTATTCGATCTATGCGGCAGCAAAGAAACCATCCGGAAGAGTCAGTGCTTCCCTTGGCACAAAATCTTATTCCCTATCGGAAATTGCATTAACTGATGTTGGAACAGCATTAGGAGGAGCAATAACGATCGGATATATTTCTTTAATATTTAAAGGAGGTTTAGCATTTTTGTATGCTGGCTTATGTTACTTGCTCGGCATACTAATGCTTTATGCACTCATACCAACCATTAGAAGAATAAGCATTGACAATAACTATAACACAATTGAGGATTTTATTTCACACGGAAATATTCATTTGAAGACATTAGTGGCATCTGTCAATCTATTTACTTTTTTAGGATTATATGTTGCCCAATATATTGTATTAGATGATTTATTAAAAATCGTGATGCCTGAATATTATTTTTATGTGTATTGGGTTTTTTTAGTTGGGGTTGGGGTGTATGTAGCAATATATGGATTTCATGGAGTCCTCAGAAGCGACTTTGTTCAGACGATATTTGTTATTTGTTGGTTGGCTTGCGTGTCTTACGTGATGTATTTGTCATTTGATCAAATTCCAAAAATAGCCGATTTACCTAAGAATATATTAGACGGAACATTTTACGGTAAGTCATTCCTGATAGTAGTAACATTCCTGTTCCCACTTACTGTTCTAGCAAGAGCAGAGCATTGGCAACGCATTGTAGCTGCTAAAGATGACGACACGTCAAGAAAATCATTCCTTATATTAGCTCTTGTTATGTTTATTGTTTATTTATTGTTAGCTTTGGCAGGCTTGTTTCTTAGGGTTGTTTCCCCAAACACACCCCCGAACGAGGCTCCTTATTATTTTCTTAGTGTAATTAGCAATGAATATTTTTATGCGGTAGCAGTGCTTGGAATAATCGCGGCATTGGCTACTTCTGCTGATAGTTTTCTCAATGTTTGCGCAAATTCCATGAAAAGTTTATTCTGGAAAGGGATGATTGATCGTTTTGGAGAAATGCATATATATAGAAGGTGTGTGTTCGCAGCTGTGATTCTTGGTCAGATATTAATGAATATTTCTTCAGATCTTGGAGGATGGGTGGTTCTGGCGTCATCATCTGTTGTTGTAATTGTCCCTGGATATATTTGGGAACTGCTTAAGCCATCTGAGACAAAAATCCATTCAATTCTATCAATTTATGGAGGGATTTTGTGCTATATCTTTGTTTTGTCTTTTGGATTATTAAAAATTGAGACTGCATTCATTGCTGGTGCGGTTGGATCTATCGTAGTTTATATGATGTCCAGGCGTTTGAAAGGAACGATAGATGGATGACTTTAAATCGGTAGCGGAGAAAGCTTATTACGATGTTCCTATCATTATGCTAAGCGTTATGCTGTCATTTGTGTTCTCTAAATATGACCGCTATACCGAATTAATTCCAATAACACTTTCTGTTCTTGTCCAGCTTATAGTGTATTCTCTCTCGTGGAATTTTCATTTAAATCAGAAAAAAATTGGAAAATTAATTGCTATAATTAATTATATTGCTATTAGCTTGTTGTTTGCGGCGATAATGGTTAATATTAAATCTCCAAGTGCCGCGCTATTTTTATATAAGGCTTATTTTGTGGCCATGTTGTTTTTTTCGGTCGTGTACAGTCTTTATAATGCCGAACTTTCTGAGATATCTGGTATATATAGGACGCTATCAATATTAGTTCCACTTATTATGGTCTTGGTGGTTATGTTGGCTGATGTTGAAATAATATCCATGTCGATATTAAATATACTGTTAACCATCTGCCTTGGCCATTTTTTTGAGAATATCGTATTGAGTGTAAAAGCGTGAAGATATTTCGTGTTATAACGGGCGATTGTTATAAGCAGGCAGTAGACAATATTTTGCGGTGGCATGGTGATGGTCTTAGTTTAGAATCTATATGCGTGCTGAACTACAAGAAAGAGGCTTTGCTTCTAGAAATAAATTCCTTACCTGTTATTTACTTTATTTCATCTTTGCATAAGGAAGAAGATATATTCTCTATTGAATTTATTTCGTTAAATCCGGCGTGTTCTCCCTTATTAAAGGGAAAGGCATGTATAGTTTTTTCTAATTATTTGCACGGCAAATTGTCTGGATTTGATGGGGCTGTAATTATGCTTGCAAATGCACAAATAAGACATCTTGCAGTTAAATTGCTACGAGGTTTGTTGGAAGAGGTTGGCGTCTTGAGAAACTACTATCGAAATAGAGATGGTAGTTTCTCTGACGCTTTCATTTTGTATCGGGCGCGGGTTAGTAAAACTACAAAAGGAAAAACAGTATGAGTGGGTGTCTGTCGTTTCTGCAGGTAAAAGAATATCTTGATGTTGCTAGGAGCCCATTCTCACGTGAAATCGAACTCGGGGGACAGTTGACCGTTTTCCCTGATGGCCATAAATTAGCTAAATCGGAAATCGAGGGGCATCACACCGATTTCCCAGATGGCCATAAACTGGCTAAATCGGCTATTCCGAGAACCCCCACTTCTCCCTCTGCTCGCTCCGCACCATGGGAAACGGTTCCATAAGATCGGAAATCCGGGGACAGTCGGGAAATCCGGGGACGGGAAATCCGGGGACAGGGGGAAATCCGGGGACACCTTACCCATTTGGGTGGAAATCCGGGAAATCCGGGGACACCTTACCCATTTCGGGAAATCCGGGGACACCTTCGGGAAATCCGGGGACACCTTACCCATTTGCCGGGAAATCCGGGGACACCTTACCCATTTGCCGGGAAATCCGGGGACACCTTACC
>JADGAQ010000079.1:0-12836 GCA_015231925.1 Magnetococcales bacterium | reverse complement strand
CGGGAAATCCGGGGACACCTTACCCATTTGCCGGGAAATCCGGGGACACCTTACCCATTTGGGGCACAGCGTACCCATTTCCCGGCAAATTCCTGCATCAGGCACCACCCCCTACCCTTCCGGACGAATTCGATTGCGGCAGGGACGCGGGGAGTATATGATGGCCACTGGTGGAATATGGGGGTGATACGGTTTCGACGGGGCTTAGAAAGGTCCTGGAGGCGACCCGGTATGGTACCGCCGTAATGGACCAACATGCACAAACGCCAACGACGAGTTCTACGGCGAAGCTTTGGCCGCCGCCTAAAAGCGGAGGTCTTGGCTTTGGGTCCGGACCCGGACCTGGAAACAGAAGCTGATGAAGCGGGGTCAAGCCGGAAATGCGCAGGCCGGTCTAAATCCAGGGGTGCCCAGTACTGCGAGGTAACGGAGGTTCCAAAGCCAGCCGGTCTGCAAGGCAGCGGAACTGAATGACCGGCAGATGGTCGTAATCCCGCCAGACGGAGTACAGGTTTCGGACGCGGGTTCGACTCCCGCCACCTCCACCATTTTGAATTTACAGGGTTTTCTCCACCGAAAGACCGCCCACCCCGGCGGTCTTTTCGCATTCAAAAACCCCAATGTTTCCAATGGTTACGGCGACAACAGAAAACGGGTTCTCCCCCAATTCCCGGACCCGCCGCCGTCTATCCCGTCCGTTCTCTTCTCTCTTTGCCAAAATTCTCTGAAAGCTCTGGACTCAGGCCCGGTGAGTCCGGAAAAGTCGGACTCACTTTTTATGCGCATTTTCAATGAATAACAGTATTCGCTTATAGATGGTGATTTCGCATCGGCACTTGGTTGCCTGCTGGCGAGTTGGCCTCAAATACCGAGTCCGGCGACGAGAACGCGCCGGTGATCAGACCGGCGCTGCGATCCCCCATTGTTCCCGTTGCTGCGCCCACTCTGCCGGAAACGGCTTGGCCAGCTCTCGCCATGTCATAACGTCCGGCTGGTTGCCATCCAAGATAACTTTCACGATATCAGGAGCCAACAGGGTCAAGCGCAGCACCTTCGCCACATAGGAATCGTCGAGGTTCTCCCTCTCTGCCAGTGCCCTGATGGACCCGATCCGGCCATTTTCCATGTCTCTCAGCCAACGGTGCGCCTTTGCCATAAGCCGCGCCAGGGTATCATCCCGTTGCGGCATGGGCATCGAGTCCATTCCGTCCGGGGCCATGATCCGCTTCCTGCCGCCTCTCTTGCGCAGATTCATGGGGATTGTGATGATAATGGTGGTTCCGTCCTGACTCAGTTCTGCTTTCATGCCGCTTCCTCTTTCGTGTTCCAAAGGTCGTTCAGTTCACGGGACAGGGTGTCGAGCCCTTGGGCGCGCAGATGCACCTTCACTGCCTCGGTGAATACGTCCACCTGGGCAACAAGGAGCTGCACCAGCCGCTGTTGTTCCGCCGGGAACAGTTCATCCCAAACCGGGTCGAGCCGCTGCAAGGCTTCCGTTACGTCCCGTTCCTGAATTTCCGTACCGGCTTTCTTGCCTGCCCGCCACGTTTTGACCACCATCTCCGGCGAACGCAACACCATGCGCACCTGCTGGATCACCACCGCCTCGATCTCCCCGGCGGCGACGCTGCGAATGAGACAAGAGTTATAGCCGCTCTTGGCCGCCGACTGGCACAGGTAGTATCGGTAAAGTCTGCCATCCTTGCGGGCGTAGGTTGGGCTCATGGCGCGGTTGCAATGGCGACAGAAAATGATGCCGCCTAACAAGGCCTGACTTTGCTTCCGACGCCTCGCCCGTTGCCGTCTTGTATTGGATGCCAACAGGGCCTGGGTTCGATCCCAGGTCTCCCGATCAATGATCGGATCGTGCTCCCCAGGGAAGCTTTCCGTTCCCGCCGGGATCTCCCCCAGGTAGTGGCGATTTCCAAGCATCCGATAAAGGTATCCCTTATCAAATGGTTTTCCGCTGCGGCTGACCGTCCCAGCCATATCCAATTCTTCCACCACCTGCGTTGCGGAGCCGGTTTCCAGGTATCTTCGGAAGATGAACCGCACAATCTCCGCTTCTTCATTGGCAATCAACAGCTTGCGATTCTGGACAACATACCCCAGGGGAACGTGCCCGCCCATCCACATTCCCTTGCGTTTCGATGCCGCAAACTTGTCCCGGATCCGTTCCGCCGAGATTTCCCGTTCGAACTGCGCGAAAGAGAGGAGCACGTTCAGGGTGAGACGGCCCATGGAGGTGGTGGTGTTGAAGGACTGGGTAATGCTGGCGAAGGTAACTTTCTGGCGGTCAAAGGCTTCCACCAGCTTGGCGAAATCCAGCAGGGAGCGGGTCAAACGGTCGATCTTGTAGACCACCACCACGTTGACCTGCCCCGCCTCGATGTCGGCCAGCAGCCGCTTCAGAGCGGGTCGCTCCAGATTTCCCCCGGAGAAGCCCCCGTCGTCATAGCGGTCGGTCACCAGGAACCACCCCTCGGACTTCTGGCTGGCGATGTAGGCCTCGCACGCCTCACGCTGGGCGTCGAGGGTGTTGAACTCCATCTCCAGCCCCTCATCGGTACTCTTGCGGGTGTAGATGGCGCACCGAACTTTTGGAGTAACCTGTTTTCGAAGGCTCATGACCGGCTCCTGATCTGCTTTTTGAGGCCAAAGAAAACGTAGCCATTCCATCGTGTTCCGGTAATGAAGTTGGCCACTGCCGTCAGACTCTTGAAGTGCTTCCCCTGATATTCGAAGCCGTTTTCCAAAACCGTGCATCCATGCTCCACGCCCTTCCATTCCCGCACCAAGCTGGTGCCCGGAAGAATCTGCTCCCGTGAAGCCTTTCCATTCGAGGCCCCAGCCTCATCCGAGGCCAGATTTTCCAACCGTTTTCCGGTTTCCTCCGACATCCCACCGTAGGCCAGTTCTTGAAGCCGGTATGCCAGCCGCTTCACCAGAAAGGTCCGATTGAACGGCGGAGGATCTTTTTCGTGGAATTTCTTCCACATGGCCTTCAAATCCGGGGTGCTCATCCCCGGCAAGGCCGCCACTTGTTTGATCACATCAATGTTATTCATGGTCTTCTCCTTGAGTTGGTTTTCGACCATGAGGGCCTATGGTTGGCGACTTATCCAGTGGATTTTTCTCTGTTTTATTATTTTTCATTAACCGCGCCATCCCGGTGGCGAGAATGTTGGCCACCTCCTTCAATCGCTCTTCGGCAGGCATCAGATCGGGTGCCGTGGGGCGCAGTCTGTTTTCCTTCAACATGGTCGTCATAGCGTTCACCTCTGATTTGCAGGGAATCAGCGGCTCACAATCACTTCCCTTCATAGATCAAAAAACGGACCACCGTTGAGGACTGAAACCCCATCGTCACTCTCGGAATGATGGGGCATGAGTGCCATACCGTTCCATTTTGCGGGCCATGGCGTTCCATCTGACGACCCGCATCGCTCCCAACATCCAGATCACCCGGCTGACCAGGAATCACAGTCCATTTCAGTCCACAACGCCGTTCCGGCATGCGTGCCATCTCGTTCCAATTTGCAGCTTTGGCGTTCCATCTTGTTGCCATCCCGTTCCAATTCGCCGCCAAACCGTTCCGTTTTGCGTGCCATCCGTTCCATTTCGCACGTCCCCACCCCGCGACCCTTCCTCCTTCTTAATTTGCCCATTTTCAACCCATATAAATGCTATCAACTATCTGCTTTTGCTTATTAAAACCAAGATGGCATTGAGGTTGCGCTATAGAGGGAAAACCCGGCTCACAATCACTAATGACCGGAACCTGATCACCGAACGCGAGATGGAACTGAAATGAACCCGAACCGGAAGGCCGCCGTGTCCATGAGAAACAAGCCGATCTGCATGATCCGCCCGATGGGCATGGAGGAATCGAATACAGCGGAATCGGAGAAGGGCTTGTGGATCGCCGTCTTGAATCAGGCGGTGAAGGACGCCAGGACGTTGGTCCAGAAGGTGGAGAAAAACCCCAATCTGTGGGGCAACCCGCTGTTCCGCTCCGAGGTGTTGTACCTAAAGCGGTACTTCCTGAGCCGGTCAATGGATCTGGGCGGATTCGGTTTTATCTGCGACCTGATGAACGTGGATTCCGAGCATGCCGCCCGGCGCATTGATGAGAAGTACCTCCGGCGTTTGACGCCGGGCACGACATAGCCCAACCACCCCGGTCGGGTGCCCGACCGGGTGAGATGGGTCACGAACCCGCACGCATAGGATTCATGGTCCGAAAAACCCGATTCCTGGCGGGTCTGGCGTGCGGTTATTTTCAGGATCTCCTTCAGGAGGAAAAGATGAACGAGAACGTCACCAGCAAGTTGACCATGAACGCCCCCATCACCATTGATCAACTGCGCCAGATGCCCATGGGCGAGGTCGCCGCCCTGCCGGTCAGGGAACTGGCCCGGCTGCAACAGGAGGCCTCCGAGGCCGCCGCCCGGGTCAAGCTGGTCAACGACCTGCTGGACGGCGTCTTCGCCCGCCGCTTCGGCGACCGGGCCACAGCCATCCGCAGGGAGAGCGGCAAAGAGTTCGGGGTGGTGCGGTTCCGCGAGGATGGGCTGGAGGTCGTCGCTGACCTGAAAAAGGAGGTGAAGTGGGATCAACAGAAACTGGCAACCATCGTCTCCCGCATAGCGGAAAGCGGTGAAGACCCTGGCGAGTACGTCAAGCTGACTCATGGGGTCGATGAGAGAAAGTATTCCGCGTGGCCAAACCACATCAAGGCGGTTTTCGAAGAAGCCAGGACGACTCAGAGCGGGCGGCAGGCGTTCAAGATTGTCGTACCGGAAAGATAACCATGCATGATGAATCTAGGCGTGGCGAGGCACGGCACGGCTTGGCGAAGCGAGGCGAGGCGAGGCCGGGCAAGGCTAGGCACGGTGCGGCAACGCAAGGCACGGCACGGATTTTAAATGAACTATCAAGAACTGCATGACATGGCGAGGCGATGCATGGCAGGGCTAGGCATGGCAAGGCGCTGCTGGGCATGGCTTGGCGAGGCAAGGCACGGATTTCACAAAATTAATTAATTTTCCGGACATCAATAACCAGGGAGAATACTCATGAAACGACTCGAAATCGGCATTGAAGGCATGACGCCTTTGCTCTGCAACCGCTTCACCGATGCGGCCCAGATGGCCGCCACGGAAGGAACGCGCACCGGCATCGTGGGCAACAAGGGCACGCCCCGCGAGATTGCAGAAAGCAAGCTCTACATCGGCCACGACGGCAAGCCCATGGTTCCGGCCCCCAACCTGTTTCGAGCCATCATTGATGCCGGACGGTTCTTCAAGGCGGGCAAGTCCCTCATCACCACCCAGAAATCGTCTCTGATCCCGGCATGCGTCGCCATCGAGGAAATCGAACTGTCCCTGGATCACAAGGAACCATGGACGGTGGACACCAGGGCCGTGCGCATTCCCTCCACCGGCGGACGCATCCTCTCCCATCGCCCCTGTTTCCAGGATTGGCGGTTTCGATTCACGGTACTCCTCGATGATGGACTCATCACCGCCAAGTTGTTTCGCGAGATCGTGGATGCCGCCGGTTCCAGGATTGGCCTCGGCGATTTCCGCCCGGCCTGCAAGGGGCCCTTCGGCCGATTCGTGGTGACCCATTGGCTGGACGTAACCACGGCTCGGCAGGAGGCAGCATGATGAACAGATTGCCCATTATCACCGCCGACCAACGCATGGCCGAACGGCGCGGCATCAAGGGCGTTCTCGTGGGGCCGGTCGGGATCGGCAAAACCTCACAGCTTTGGACGCTTGACCCGGCAACCACCTTGTTCGTCGACATGGAAGCTGGCGATCTGGCCGTCGAGGGCTGGCCCGGTGACACCATCCGCCCCCGCACCTGGCAGGAGTGCAGGGACATCGCGGTCTACATCGGCGGACCCAACCCGGCCTTGCGGGATGACCAATCCTTCAGCGACGCCCACTACCAGGCGGTGGTGGCCAAGTACGGTGATCCCGCAGTCCTGAGCAGATACGAAACGCTTTTTCTCGACAGTCTCACGGTCGGAGCCCGGCTCTGCATGCAGTGGTGCAAGGGTCAGCCGCAAGCGTTCAGCGACAAAACCGGCAAGCCCGACCTGCGCGGGGCCTACGGCCTACTGGGTCAGGAGATGATCAACTGGCTGGTTCATCTCCAGCACACCCGCAACAAGAACGTCTGGTTCGTCGGCATCCTGGACAAGAAGATCGACGACTTCAATCGACCCTATTTCGCTTTGCAATTGGAAGGGTCCAAGACCGGCCTGGAGCTGCCCGGCATCGTGGACGAGGTGGTCACCCTCACCGAATTGAAAGCCGAGGATGGCGGCCTTTTCCGCGCCTTCGTCTGCCACACCCTGAACCCATGGGGCTTCCCCGCCAAGGACCGCTCCGGTCGTCTGGCCATGGTGGAGGAACCCCACCTGGGCCGCCTCATGGCCAAGATCAGCGGACCGGTGCGCCCCATCCACGAACGCCTCGAATACGGTCAACCGGCTCCCGCCGAGATCGCCACCACTGCTTCTAATTGACAATACCAGGAGATCACACCATGAACATGAACGCTGCTTGGCAGGACTACAACGACGCCGACACCCAGAACAACTTCGACTTGCTCCCCAAGGGGACCATCATCCCCGTCAGGATGACCATCAAGCCCGGCGGCATCGACGATCCCAGCCGGGGCTGGACCGGCGGATACGCCACCCGCGCCAAGGAAAGCGACGCGGTCTACCTCAACTGCGAGTTCGTCATCACCGCCGGAGAATACGCCCGGCGCAAGGTGTGGAGCCTGATCGGCCTTTACAGCCCCAAGGGTCCGGAGTGGGGCAACATGGGACGCGCCTTCATCCGCGCCATCCTCAATTCCGCCCGGGGGCTGTCGGACAAGGATACCTCCTCCCGCGCCCTGGAGGCCCGCCGCATCCGTGGTTTCGTCGACCTGGACGGAATCGAGTTCCTGGCCAGGATCGACGTGGAGAAGGACGCCAACGGCGATCCAAAGAACGTGATCAAAATGGCCATCACTCCGGACATGAAGGAATACCAGGGGTTCCAGCCTGTCGCCGCGCCGGTGGCTCCCGCTGCCAGCTTCCAACCTTCCCCTTCCTTCCAGCCTCCCGCGTCGGCTCCCGCCGCCACCAACGGCTGGCGTCCGCCCCAACAGCAGGCCGCGCCTGCCCAGGGACAGAACGGTGGCAACATCGCCCGCCCGGCCTGGGCGCAGTAACCGGGAGGTCTGGAGATGATTCTCAGGCCCAGACAGCAAGTGTTCGTGGAGCGGTCGGTGGCAGCCCTCCACGAGCACGGAAATACCCTGGCGGTCGCGCCTACCGGGGCAGGCAAGACGGTGATGCTTTCCGCCGTGGTGGGCCGGATGCTGGCCGAAGGCAGTGGCAAGGCCTGCGTCCTGGCCCATCGGGATGAGCTGACCCGGCAGAACGTGACCAAGTTCTGCCGGGTCAACCCCGGCCTCTCCACCTCCATCGTGGACGCGGACTCCAAGTCCTGGCGGGGCCGGACCACCTTCGCCATGGTGCCGACCCTGGCGCGCTCTTCCAATCTGGAGGCCATGCCACCCCTCGATCTGCTGGTGATCGACGAGGCCCACCACGCGGCGGCCCCCGGCTATCGCCGCATCCTGTCCGCCGCCAGGGAGCACAATCCAGAGTGCCGCATTTACGGTGTCACTGCCACCCCCAACCGGGGTGACAAGAAGGCCCTGCGCCCCATCTTCTCCAACGTGGCGGATCAGGTGCGGCTGGGGGAGTTGGTGCGCTCCGGCCACCTGGTCCCGCCCCGCACCTTCGTCATCGACGTCGGCACCGGCGAGGCCCTGCGCGAGGTCAAGCGCACCGCCGACGACTTCGACATGGCCGAAGTGGACCGGATCATGAACAAGGCCCCGGTCACCGAGGCCGTCATCCGTCACTGGCAGGAGAAAGCGCAAGAGGCGGGGAGCGGCGAAGCCGCGACAGGGAGCATCAAAAGATTCCGCAAGAGCGTGGTCTTCTGCTCCACCGTGGACCACGCCCGGAACGTCACCGAAGCCTTCAATGCCACCGGGATCGAAGCTGTGCTGATCCACGGTGACTTGCCCGATGGAGAACGCCGGGCGGTGCTGTGCCGGTTCGAAAAGGGCGATGCCCAGGTGGTGGTCAACGTCGCCGTGCTGACCGAAGGCTGGGACCACCCGCCCACCTCCTGCGTGGTGCTGCTGCGACCCAGTTCCTACAAATCCACCCTGATCCAGATGGTAGGGCGGGGCCTTCGCACCGTCGATCCCAACGAACATCCGGGGGTGTTCAAAACCGACTGCGTCGTGTTGGACTTCGGCACCTCCACCCTGCTGCACGGCTCATTGGAGCAGGACGTGGACCTGGATGGGAAGGAGTTCCAGGGAGAGGCTCCCACCAAGGATTGCCCGGAATGTCAGGCCACCGTTCCCCTGGCCGTTCGGGAATGCCCCCTCTGCGGTTACGTCTGGGAGCGGATGGACGAAGGCAGCGGCCCTCCGGAACCCCTGGCCGATTTCATCATGACCGAGGTCGATCTCTTGGCCCGCTCCAGTTTCCTGTGGGTGGACCTGTTCGGCGACGACGCGGCGTTGCTGGCCAACGGCTTCAACGCCTGGGGTGGGGTCTTCTTCCTCAATGGCCGCTGGCATGGGGTGGGTGGGGCCAATGGTACTCCGACCCGACTCCTCTCCATCGGCGAACGTACCGTCTGCCTGGCCGCCGCCGATGACTGGCTCAACGACCACGAGACCGCTGACTCGGCCCACAAGACCAAACGTTGGATTCACGAGGCCCCCACCGAGCGGCAGTTGCAATACCTCCCGGCGGAATACCGCTTCGACCACAACCTGACCCGCTACCAGGCCTCGGCCTTGATGACCTTCCGCTTCAACCGGCGGGCCATCCAGGGGCTGATCTTCGGAGCATCTACCGCCCTTGCGGAGGTGGCGTGATGCCCATCCCGGCCTGGACCACGGCGCGCACCAACTGGCACGACCCCCGGCTGGGCTGGGTCTCCCTCCCGCCGGGGCTGCGGTGTCACCGGGTCTGGCTGGATGACCTGCCGAGTCGGGAGCGGGCCATCTTCGGAAACATTCTGCGGCGATCCCCCGGCCACGTCCTGGTCCAGTTGGTGGGAGGAGTGCGGGCACTCAACAGGACATTGCTGATGGAGGCGAAGGACATGACGGACGCGACGGATCTGGAACGGGCGGCCATGGCCGCCACCCTGGTCCCCCTGGGGGAATACGTGGGCAGCATCGGTATGCATCGCCCCCTGGCGGATTACAGCAAAGAGGAGGTGTTGACCCTCATCGACGTGGTGGTCAGCGCCTACCAAAACCATTTCAACAAGCACAACGACGACATCCCGTTCTGAAGGCGAAGGTCATGTTGGACTTTAATCACAACGCCGCGTTCGGTGAGATCGTCACCGGTCTGATCGACGCCGCCCTGGTCGCCGAGGAAGCCGCCAGTCCGCCCCGACAATATCTGGGGGGCTCCCGGCTGGGGGTGGCCTGCGAGCGGGCGTTGCAGTTCGAATACGCCGGGGCCCCCAGGGATGCGGGCCGGGGTTTCGACGGCAAGACCCTGCGCATCTTCGCCGCCGGGCATCTCTTCGAGGAACTGGCCATCCGTTGGTTGCAAGCTGCGGGATTCAACCTCGCTGTCCGAAAAAAGGACGGCGGTCAATTCGGTTTCTCGGTGGCCAAGGGACGCATTCAGGGCCATGTGGACGGCATCCTGGCCGGTGGGCACCTGGAGGTTCCTATGGGCTATCCAGCCCTCTGGGAGTGCAAATCCCTCAACAACAAGTCCTGGAACGACACCGTGAAGCGCGGCGTGGCCATCTCCAAGCCGGTCTACGCCGCACAGATTGCCGTTTACCAAGCCTACATGGAGACCGCCGTCCCTGGCATCTCCTCCAATCCGGCCCTGTTCACCGCCATCAATAAGGACACCGCCGACCTGCACTTTGAGCTGGTCCCCTTCGACGCCGCCCTGGCCCAGCGCATGACCGACCGGGCGGTGCGCGTCCTCCAGGCCACCGAGGCCCACGATCTGCTCCCGCGCATCACCCGCGATCCCAGCCACTTCGAGTGCCGTTTCTGCGACTGGCAGGATCGCTGCTGGAGGCTGGCATGCTGACGCCCAAGCAGGATGCCTTCTGCCGCGCCTTTGCGGAAACCGGCAACGCCAGCGAAGCGTACCGGCAGGCCTATGGTGCTCAAGGGAAGCCTGCAACGGTGCGTAATGAGGCCTACCGACTCCTGAAAATTGCCCGAGTCGCAGAGAGGATTACGGAACTTCGCACAGGGAACCCCGACGCAGGCATGGCACCCGATGCGGACAACCCCGACGTGGACAACCCCGACGTGGGCAGGAACCCCGACGCGGGCATGGACCCCGATGCGAGCAACCCCAACGTGGGCAGGAACCCCGACGCGGGTATGGACCCCGATGCGGGCAACCCCGACGTGGGCAGGAACCCCGATGTGGTCGTTGACCCCGATGCGGGCAACTCCGACGTGGTCGTTGACTCCGATGCGAGCAACCCCGACATGGGCAGGAACCCCGACGTGGTGAATGACACCATCTGGCTGGACTTCAACGATGCCCAACCTCAACCGGAGGAACCGACGAATTTCGTCACTTTGACCCCCGACCCGGAAGCCATCGCTGCATACTTCGACCTGGTCTTCGGCTATTGCGACGGCATGATCCCTCTGCGAGGGCTGACCGATCCCGGCCAGGGACTGGCCAATCGTCCCCACCACATCTGGATCGAAGCCGACGAGCAGGCCACAGGCAAGGCCGTCACCTTCGCCCAGTGGGCCGCCAACAACGGGGCCGCCTTCTACGTCATCCCCGGAACCGTGGCGCAACGTGGGCAGGCCAGGGCCGACGAGGTGGTGCAACTCCAGACCGTCCTGGTGGACCTGGACAGCGGCGACGTGGCGGCCAAGCTGGCTCATCTCGCCCTCCACCTGGGCGATCCCACCGCCATCGTCGAATCCGGCGGCACCACCCCGGAGGGACAGAACAAGCTGCACGCCTATTGGAAGCTGTCTGAACCCGCCGAAGGTGACGAGATCGCCCTGGTCTGCCGCCTCCGCTATGAGATCGCCCTGAAGGTGGGTGGCGATCCCCACTTCCGTTCCGCGCATCAGCCCATCCGTGTGGCGGGATCGGTCTATCACAAGCACGGCCACAAGCGGCTGACGACCTTCCGCACCATCTCCCGCCGGGAAGTTCACCTGCGCGACCTTGCGGAAGCGGTGGACGACATGCCCCCCATGGTGGAGATCGATCTTTCCAGCCTGGATTTCAACACTGCGCCAATGGCCAAGCCGCCCGTGGACGCCATCCTCACCACCCCGGTGCGGGCCGAGGCCCAGGATGCCTGGACCCGCTTCGAGGGGGCTTCCGCCGCCATCGGCCACTACATCCGCATGGCCCATGAAGGCCGCATGAGCCGGGGCGAGGCCTGGGAAGCCATCCGCCAGTACAACGCCGCCATGCTGCGGCCCCCATGGGATGAGGAGCGGCTGGCCAACGAAGCCCAACGGCTGTGGGAGAAGCATTGCCAACACCATGGTCCAGCAGTGGGCGCGCCCCAGGGCGACAACCCATGGCCCGATCCGCACCCCCTCTCCAACGCCGATGAGGAACCTCGCCCATATCCCCTAGAGGCTCTACCAAGCGTGCTGCGGGATGCAGCTCAGGAAGTGGCCCGCTTCGTCAAAGTGCCTGTCGCCTCTCCGGCGGTGATCGGCCTGTCGGTGGCAGCACTGGCCATCGGCAAGAAGGCCCGCATCCAGGAACGGCCCGGCCTTTACCACCATCCCGCCCTGTTCCACGCCCTGATCGCGGCCAGCGGCGAGCGCAAAAGCCCGCCGTTCAAGCTCATGACCCGGTCCCTGGAACAGTGGATCGAAGGGGAGATGGACGCCCATCACCAGCGCGTCGCCGAGGTCGCCACCACCAATCAGGTGCTGGACACCCTGCTGACCGCCCTGAAAAAACAGGCGACCAACCCCAAACTGTCGGAAGCCGAACAGCAAGCTTTCATCAGCAAAATGGCCCAGGAGGAATGCAAACGGGTCGCGTTGCCGCCCCATCCCCGCATGTTCACCTCCGACGCCACGGAGGAGCGGCTGTTCCAGCGGATGCATCTCCGGGGCGGAGAGTACGCCGTGCTCTCCGGCGAGGGGCGTCCCGTCTTCGATGCCATCATGGGCAAATATTCCGGCAAGGAGCGTACCGGCGACGCCATTTATCTGAGCGGCATCTCCGGCGACACCATCACCCGCGACCGGGTGGGCAACGAGAACGGCCCCGAGGATCGCATGATCGTCAACCCCTGCCTCAACGTCTGCGTCATGGTCCAGCCGGACAAATATCTGGAGGCGGCCCGTCATCCCTCCCTGCGGGCCTCGGGGGCGTTGGCCCGCATCTGGCCCGTCTGGCTCCCCTCCCTGGTGGGAACCCGCATGGAGGAGGCCAACGAACCCGGTCTCAACGAGTTCATCCTGCAACCCTACGAGGAGACCATCCTGGGGCTGCTCAACGCAATGGCGACGGAAGAAGAGGACAAACCCGCCTGCCATCTGGTCAGGCTCTCCCCCGAGGCACGGGAGTCCCGGCGGCAATGGCACAACGCCGTGGAACTGCAAATGGCGGAAGGGCGCGATCTGGAAGACGTGCGGGACATCGCCAGCAAGGCGGTGTCGGCCACGGTCAAGGCGGCGCTGGTGCTGCACCTCCTGGAGCATCCCCACCTCCTCGCCGAGGAGGAATCGGAAGTCAA
>JADGAQ010000078.1 GCA_015231925.1 Magnetococcales bacterium | reverse complement strand
CGGATGCCGCCCCCGAAAAATCGGAATCCCGCACCACGGCCTGTGCCACCCCCAATTGACGACGAATCATTTCAGCGGCATCGCGAGCCTTTCCTTCCGCCGGGAAGGGTCCCGCGCAGACACTGTTCATGGTCTTGCCCCGAACCGTCACCACCTCTCCAAGAGCCGGCAGACCCTGTCGGGCAATGCGTTGCCGCAACCGTTCGGCGTTCTGGGCCTCCCCGTAAAATCCAGCAAAAACGGTGTAGGTTTTGGGCAGGCTCTTTTGCCCCTCCAAATGCAACTGCAGCGTTTCCACCTTTTCCCGTCCCGTGAGGCCCCCTTTTCCGGAGGTGGCTTCCAGACTGACAACCTCCGCGTTGATCCCCAGAACGCGGTGAATCATCTCGGCATGGTTCCGCACCACGGTGGCATCCGCCAAAGGCCCAACCACCACCTGATGCAACGGTACCGACTCGACCACCTGCAACCTTACCGAAGCGGGGATCTTCAGCCCCTGCAAACGCTCCTGCATGGCCTTGGCTTCGACCACGTCCAGATAACTGGCCACTTCGATGCCCAATCCCCGCACCGGTTCTCTCTGGCTTCCGGGACGACTCCTGCTATCCGGGGCCGTTCCGGAAGGAGGCGGGCTGCCGGGGGCTTCGTTGCGACGCGGGGTCTTGCCGCTGCTCTTCTCCTCGGGAGCAACCTCCACCGTGCCGGCAAGAGCCATGGAGTCGGCCAACTCCCGATTGGCCTCCTCGGCATCCCGCTGGGTGTCGAATGGACCGACAAACACCTGCCAACGCCGGGTGGAAGCCACATCCACCCCTTTGACGAAGATCGGCCAGCCGCCTTTCTGCAAGCGGTTGGCCATCTCCTGAGCCTCCTGCATCGCGGCTGACGAGAAGATCTGCACCACATAGGAGGCTGGCGGTGCTGCAACCACCGGAGCCGGGGGTGGATTCCGCCGGGGGGGAATGGGACCAACGGATGCGGCTTTGGGCTCTTCCGCCCGGTTCGTCGTCGCCACCTCTGCCGGTTTTGCCGCCGGAGGGGTCGGCAACGGCTTCGGTGCGACAGCCGGACCACTATCCGCAACGGGCGCGGGCATGGCCATGACCTCTCCCGCCATTCCCGCCTCCGCCTCGATCAGTCCCTTCATCTGCAACGCCTCGTCGCCATCGGGGAAGGGACCGGCATAGACGCGAAAACCCCCACCCGCCTCCGAACCACTCTCTCTGACGAAGGTAGGCAAACCCAAGGCGGTCAACCGTTTTCGCGCTGCATCGGCCTGGGATTTCTCCGCAAAGCTGCCCAATTGCACCACCTGCGGTTTCTTTTCGGATTTGCTCTCGCTTTTGGCTACCGGGGTCAAGGGAGCCAGCCGGGAGGGTGGCGGGGCGGCATCAACTTTCGCCACCTCTTTGCGGGTGGGGGCGACAGCCTCGACCTTGGGAAGCGCCTCCGGCGGGGCGGCATCAACTTTCGTCACCTCCTTGCGGGGAGGCGCGACGGACTCAACCTTTGGCAAAGCCGCCGTCGCGGCAACCGGGCCCTCCGATTTGACCGTCCCCTCGCTGCCGGTTGCGGAAGAGACCCGCCCTTTGGCAGTCAAGGCCTCCTCCGGAGTGGCGAAAGGCCCGACAGTCACCCGGTGGAAATGTTGCCCTTTGACGTCGATCTCCCGTCGTTGCACGGGAAAACCGAGATGCTCGATCCGCTCCGCCAGTTTGGCGGCATTTCCCGCATCCGAAAACGAGCCCATGAACAAGGTCCACTTGCCCGTTCGCGATCCCTCTTTGGACAGGGGCTGCGGTGGTTTGCTGCGATCCGGAGCGCCGGCATCGACGGGGGGAAGGCTCAACGCGGGCTGGGGCTCACCACCGAGGCTGGTTGCACTGGTGGCGAAATCCGCAGCGAATTGATAATTCCCCAAGGGTAGTTTGGCTTCGTCGGAAACCATGGACAGGCCGTCCAGGAGACTGGCCAGTTGCGTCTCCTTCTCCCCATGCCACTCCTTGATCAGGATGTTGAAGGTGTTCAAGGCCCGGGCGGGTTGCTGCTCCACCCGGTCGAAGACCTTGAAATTGAGCATGCCCGGAGGCAGGGAACCGGCTACGGCGCCGACCACGGTATAGAGGTTTTCCTCTTTTTGTCCGCCGGTCACCGGATCGAAATTCAGTTTAGTCAGGATTTCCCCTTCCTGGTTGCTCACTTCGATGAAGAAGCGATGCACCCCCGGCTCCCCCAGCACCACATCCATGATGAAATAGCCCATGGTACCGGTCTGATAGGCTTTCAGCACGTTGATGACCGCGCTGGGCTTGATGGAGTCGTCGTCCTGAACCAGTCGGTCCGAAAAGTAGGCATTGGTGATATAGGCGGGCGGATTGCGCTCCAGCGTCGTGGCCATACTCGGAAAGAGTGTGGCCAGACAGCCGACCCCAAGGCCCCATGTGGAAACCCATTTATTTCTCATGGAATATCAACCCTTTTCGAGTCCTGATCCGGAACCTCGTTTACCATTTCGGCGGTGCGCAAACCTGGTGCGCCCCCGACGGAGCGGGAACCGTCTCCACCCGGGCGCTGCTCAGACCCAATTTCTCGGCCAGAGTGGCCTGGGCCTCCTTCGCCGCCGCCAACTCCGGGAACGGCCCGACACAGACTACCGTGGCGGCGGTCTCTTCCCGACTCAGCGGACGCAAATATCCCGTGAACCCCAGTTGCGAAACGCGGTTCAGCATGCCGCCCGCCGATCCCGGCACATGAAAGACCCCGCCGTGAATAACGTAGGATTGCCCGGCCACCTCTTTGGCCGGAGCCGGAACGGGCTCTTTCACCACCGGAGTCACCCTGGCGGGAGCTTCGGTGGCGGAGGAAGCCGGTCCAGCCCGCAGGCTCTGCTCCCGGGGCATGGAGGACAACGGTTTCAGGGCGCCGGGGACACGGTTGACCACGAAGGGGTTGATGCGAAGGCGTGCCGCCAACTCCTGTTGCGCCGTGCCAGCCTCCTCGGGGGTGGCAAAGGGGCCGGCCAGAAGCCGGAAGAAGCGCTTTTCCCGCTCTTCCACCACTTCCACCTGCAACCTATCCTGCCACTGGGGAATCTGCCCGCTTACCGAGGCGATCGACTCCATCTGACCGAAGGAACCCAGTTGCAGGTAGGCCTTGGCGGCTCCCTCCTCCCGTGGCCAAGCTGCCACCAGGGCGGGGGGCACCCGTGCCGGCTTGTTCGAAACCGGCGCGGCGGGAACCGGCGGTTCCGGGGCTTCCGCCGCAACTTCGGCCACGGGTTTGACTGCCGGTCTCTTCCCGACCGCCGGTTTGGGAGACTCGGAGACCGGCACCGCCGGGGTTGGGGATTTTTCCGTTACGGGTGACTTCTTCTCCGGCGGTGCGGCGGGAGGTTTCTCCGCGGGACGGACCTCCCTGGGCTTCTCCTCCGCCATGGCCGGAACGGATACCTCGACCACCTTGGCGATTTCCGTTCCGACGGCATGTTCCGACAAGGGCACGTCCATACCCGCCAATTCACGGATACGTTTCCGGGCGGAGACCATCTCATCCAGGAAAAAGGGTCCGGCAACAACCTGGAATCGGGTCTCTCCGGCTCGGGCCATGGCCTGAACGAAGGCTTCCACCCCCCCCTCCTTCAGTCGGGCCACCACTTTCTGGGCCTGCTCCAACTCCGTGGGGAGCCCCACGTCCACCAGATCGACCGAATGCTCTTCCCCCACCTTTTCCGTCAATTGCCCGGCCTGACGCTCCGCTTCCTTGACACGTTCCGGCGTCACCGGGGTTTTTTCGCCGGAGAGGTTACCGGTTCGGGGTTGGGTTTGGGCGAAGGGCGCCTGGGGAAAATCGAATCGGGCACTCATCCCGGCCTGTTCCCCGGCAACAGGATCCATCAGCAGGATGCTGCTGGTGCCCAGCAAACGAGGCTGTTCCCCCTTGCGGCGGTCGAAGACCTTGAAGAAAAGGCGACCGGTGCCGAGTGAATTACCCTCCAAACCGACCGCCGCCGTAAAAACGGACTCCTCCTGGCCGGTATCCACCTCGTCGAAAACCATTTCCGCCAGGCGGTGATGGGTGGTATCGGTGATTTCCACCGCTACCTGATGCCGTCCCGGCGCGACGAGCAGAACATCCAGCACGAAGAATCCCAGCGCCCCGTCGGTTCTCATCGGCAGGGCTTTGACCACGGTGGCCGTATTCCACAAGGTGCCGTGGCCCCGATTGTATTGATTGGAAAAAAAGGCGTTGATCAAAAAGGCGGGATCCTTGTCCCCACTGCGTCCCCATCCGGGGCCCGAAACACTCAGTATGGTCAGAAAGCAGATCAGCAGGCCGGAAGACCAGAAGGCCGGGTGTCCGGCGGCAGGAACGTGCCTCAGGAGCAACCTGCCCAATCCCAGCGGCGTGGCCCAAGCCAACCCGGTCCGGTTCATCGTTCCACCTTTGCCATGCGATTCCATTCGTTGCTGCTCCAAACCAGATACGCGACAAAAAGAGCCAGGATGCCATAGAACATCATGTACTCCGGAATACCGCTCCACATGCCGGCCATACCGAAGAATCCACAGGCCAGGGAGGCCGCCCACAGGATCAGGCAGGTCCGGGATACGCTGCCACACCGTTTCAGCAGCAGGTGGTGCAGGTGCCGGTTGTCGGGTTCGAAGGGCTTCTCACCCCGAGCCAGACGGCGGAAGAAGACTCCGAACATATCGATCAGGGGCACCGCCACCAACCAAAGCGCCGTCACCGGCTGAAAAGCCCGCGCTTCCCCCTGGGAGAGCTGCACGGTGAACCAGGCCAAAGCAAAGCCCAGACAGGTCGAGCCGGCATCCCCCATGAAGACCAGCGCCCGATCCCGCCACGGGCCGCGGGCGTTGAGCCAGAGAAAGGGCAGCAGCGTCAGCATCAGAAAGGCCAGAATCCACCCTTCGGCAGCGTGGCCGGCCAATACGGCCAGAAAACAGAGCATGCCGAAGGAGAGCAGGGCCTGTCCCCCGGCCAGTCCGTCGAGTCCGTCGGACATATTGAAGGCGTTGATGACGCCCACCACACAGATCACCGTAAAAGGCGCGGCCCAACCCCCGAGTTCGATCGCGCCCCAGCCCATCAGGTTTCCCAGATGGCCGACCGAGACCTGTCCCCAGGAGGTCATGAGCAGGGCGGCCACAATCTGCACGCCGAAGCGGATCCGTGGGGAGACACCGCGCCGGTCGTCGATCACCCCGATACTCACCAGCAAGGCCATGGCCAGCAGCATGGCCCGGAAGGGATCCGGCGCCGCCTCGAAGCCGGTCATGGCCAGGGTGAAGCCCAGGAACAGGGCGAGTCCGCCCACCAGGGGAACCTCCCGGTCATGGATTTTGCGGGCATCCGGACGGTCGACCAGACCCATGCGCGAGGCCATGGGCAGCAACAGCCAAAGGAACAGGGCCGAACCCCCCACGGCAAGTAGCAGGCTGCTGACTGGGATCATGCGTCGTTCCGCGCTCGATGTGGCGAAAGAATTCCCGAAAAAGGGTCATCAAGCCCCAAAGGAGCTTCAGAAAGGTCCAAGCACTTTTTGTGCCGCTGAGAAGTGGGGAGGGCGCATCGGCAGTTGAAAATTCCGGGGGTCCGGGGTGGATTATCCCCCCGGACCCCCGTAGCAATTCAAGCGATTGCCGGGGAACGGTCGTGGCGGAAGGTCAGGACAACCACCCTCTGGCCCGATAGTAGAGCAGACCGGCCATCTCCTTGAGAGCTGAGGTGGAGGAGGCCAGAACCGTGGCATCGGGCAGGAAGCGGAAGGGCCAGGCGGTTTTTCGCGAAACCGTTTCCACATCCGTGGTGGAGACGATGACCTCGAAACCCAGATGGCGGAAGGTGCGCGAAGCACGCTCCATGTGCAGGGCGGAGGTCACCAGGAGGATGCGATTCAAACCCAGGGGATCGAGCAGGGCCTTGGTGCGCCGGGCGTTCTCCCAGGTATTGGCGCTGCGGTTTTCCAGAAGAATGGCCTCGCCGGGCACCCCCAGCTCCCGCAACACCAGGGCCATGGCTTCCGCTTCCGGGCGACGGAAGTTGTCCCAGGGCAAAAAGCCCCCGGTGGCCACGACAACCGGAGCCTTACCGGCTTTGAAGAGCCGGGCGGCGTGAAACAGCCGGTCCGCCTGGGCGGAGAGATCGAGACTCTTGCGGGGGAACTCCTGGCCGGAGACCGCTCCTCCCAGCACCACGATGGCCTGGGCGGAAGGACTCTCCTCCACCGCGACCGGCAGATGCCGCCATTCCAGTGGCTGCCGCAGCCATTGGTTGACGGCGGGGGTGGCCATCAGCCACAAAGCGAGCCAAACCAGACCAAACCCCAAGGCGCTACGGCGGTATTGGGCATGGATCAGGGCCAGCAGGGCCCACAACCCCAGCAGCAGAGCAATCCCGAGGGGGGCGAACAGAAGCGGCAGGAGCTTGGATAAAAAGAGCATCGACATCTTTTTTCTCCCCGATGGCGGATCACCGGAATCTAGCCGGAGGGCCTCGCCCCGTCCGCCACGATGGTATGCCACCTCTCCAGCATGGCGGCTTTGGAAAAGGCCTGCCGATAGGTCGAAAAGGCCCGACGACTCATACCATAGAGTTCTTCGGGACAATGTGCCAGCGCATTCAACCGATTGGCCGTTTCCACCACATTATCCGGGTTCAGGACAAAACCCAAAGCGTGTTGTTCGACCCAGATGCCCACTGCGGATTCCCTGGAGCCGTGATAAACCACCGGTCGACCCACCGCCAGGGAGCCGAAAAATTTGGAGGGCACCACCACCCCGTCCCAATCCGGGCGCAAACTCAGCAGATGGATATCCGCCGCCGCCAGCCGCCCCTCCAGTTCCGCCTCGGCGGCGAAGGGCAGCAAGCGCACGTTGGCCAACTTCCGGGAAGCCATAGCCGCACGCAACTCCTCGACCCGGCTGCCGCTGCAACCGAAAGCCATGACCACCCCCTCCTCCAGCAAGGCGGCCAGGTCCAGAAAGAGATTGAACTCGTGGGCCCGCCCCAGGTTTCCCGAGTAGAGCAGCACCAGCCGGGCCTCGCCGAAGAGGGCGCGGCGAACCTCCGCATCGGGGCGGGGCAGCTCCTCCGGCTCCACCAGAGCCCAGGGGGTGATGGTCTCCACGGCGGCTCCATGGCCATAACGGGCCAGTCGGCGGCGCATGCAGGGCCCGAGATCCACCAGGTGATCCACCCGGCGGTAAAACCAGCCCATCACACCCTGAACAACCTTGGCCAGTCGGGCCAGGGCGCCATCCGGAGCATCGGCCAGCAACGCCTCCGGATAGAGATCGAAACACCAGTGCAACAGGTGACTGCGGGGAAACAAACCTTTCAAGCCGGGAAACAACAGTTGGGAAAACTGCGGATCCGTTCCCACCAGAAAGGCTCGCGGCGCTCCGGCCCGCCAGGTGGCCCACAGCCAGGCGGCCATGATCCACACGGCGTTGATCAACCGGGAGAGGTGGCGACTCTGATCCAATCCGGGACGCCAGAGCCGGACGATCTCCACCCCGCGCCACCTCTCCCGGCGTTTTTCGATTGCGCCACGGCGTCGGCAGTAGCGGTTGCTGGTGAAAACCGTGACCTGCCAGCCCCGTTGCGCCAGGCCCTCTGCCAGATCCCCGAAGTGGCGGGCGCTGACCACTTCATCCGGATAGAAGAAGTGGTAATACAGATAGACCCGCTCCCCGATCGGGGCCGCGCCGTCGGCATCCCGGAAAGGAGGCACGCTTCAGAGCCCTTTTCCCGCCAACTGGCCGGCAATCCAGTGATAGGTGATGGACATGCCCTCCACCAGCGGACGACTGGGAGCCCAGCCCAGACGGGCGGCGATGAGCCGGTTGTCGGAGTTGCGCCCCTTGACGCCCAACGGACCCTCGATGTGGCGCAGGGAGAGCTGCTTGCCGGCGATACCCATCACCATGCGGGCCATCTGGTTGATGGAGACCATCTCCTCGGAGCCGATGTTCACCGGACCGGTGAAATCGGAGCGGGTCAGGCGAATGGTGGCTTCAAGACACTCCTGGATATAGAGGAAGGAGCGGGTCTGCTCGCCGCTGCCCCAGATCTCGATCTCCCCGCCGTCGCTCGCGGCGGCGACTTTGCGGCAGATGGCGGCGGGGGACTTCTCCCGCCCCCCGGTCCAGGCCCCCTCCTCGCCGAAGATGTTGTGGTAACGGGCAATGCGCACCGGCAAACCGTAATTGCGGTGATAGGAGAGGAAGAGCCGTTCGCTGAAGAGCTTCTCCCAGCCGTATTCGCTGTCCGGATCGGCGGGATAGGCCGAATCTTCCGCGCAGAGGGGATTGTTGGGATCCATCTGGTTGCGCAGCGGATAGATGCAGGCGGAGGAGGAGTAGAAGAGCCGTTGCACCCCGCTCAGACGGGCGGCTTCGGCCATGTTGAGGTTGATGGTGGCCGAGTTGTGCATGATGGCGGCGTCGTGTTCCCCGACGAAGACGTATCCCGCCCCGCCCATGTCGGCGGCCAGTTGATAGACCTCGTCGAAAGGCCGGTCGGTCACGTTGCGGCACAGGACGGGATCCCGCAGATCACCCACCACGAAGTCGTCGGCGTCGCTCGGGCTGAATTCGGGAAGCTTCAGATCCACCCCCCGGACCCAAAAACCCTCCCGTTTCAAACGACGCACCAGGTGATGCCCGATAAAGCCCCCGGCGCCACAGACCAAAGCGGTTTTCATCGACTCGACTCCTCCTCAAGGATACAAATGAACACTGAAGCTACCCACCGGCTCGGTGAAGTCACCCACCTCCGGTGAACGGTGCAATTCCGCCACCTCGACCCGGGAAAAACCCACCTGCAAGGCCAGCTCCCGCAGGGATTCGGCCCCGTAGGCATACTTGTGCTGCCCGTCGCAGAAGAGAAAATTGATGGCCATGCCTTCGGCGCAGACAAACCCCCGAGGGAAGCTGGAGGTCGCCCCCCCTTGCAGAATGGCGAGGGCATGGCGGAAATCGGGCAGGGTCAGGCGCATGCGCCCCTCCGGGTGCAGCACCCGGCGACACTCCGCCAGCACCCGGCAGGCCTCGTCGACATGCAGATGTTCCAGCATGTGGCAGGAGTAGATGAAGCGCAGACGACCCGAAGGAAAGGGCAAACCCGCCCGGACATCGCAGAGATAGTCCACCCCTCGGCGAAAATTGCCGTCCAGATTGACGAACCCGTCCAGATAATGCTCCCCGCAGCCCAGATGCAGCCGGTCGAGGTGGGCGCGGAAACGCCGGTAGTGCCAGCGGTAGAAGGGCAGCAACCCCCGGGAAACCGGAAGGAAAAAGAGGTAGTAGAGATCCTTCAGGCTCTGGTGAATCATGAGCGGGGGCGTCCCAATTCGTACAGTTTGGCGCGAACCTGAAAGATATAGCCCGCGCGGATCAGACTGGCGATCAAACCAGCCCGGCCTTCCAGAAAACCCAGACGCGCCACGTAATGGTAAAGGAACCACCAGAGGGGTTCCAGCGGAATGCGCACCGCGATGGCTTTGAGAAAACGACGCCGCTCCTGGGTGTTGCCGAACAGGCGCGGCGAGATGGTCTCTTCGCCCCAGCGCCCGGTGGTCAGAAAGCGGTGCCGCACGGCGGCTTCCCAGGTGGAATAGTGGTTGTGACGCTCCAGATAGGCCTGCAATCCCTTGAAATCCTGGTGGATCAACGGGGCCTTCAGGACTCCGATGTCGCCCTGCACCACCAGCCGTTCGTGAATCTCCATATCGGGAGCCGAAGCCGGTTCGTCCAGAATGTGTTCGAAGCGGGCGCTGCCCCGACGGAACAGCAAAACCGCCGCGTGGGAAAACCCCCCGAAGCGGAAACGCCGCCCCAGGAAATGAAAGCCCTTCACGATCAGAAAGGCCTGGGGAACCGAGGGATTGGCCAGGTTCTCGCGGATTTCGTCCCACAGCGCCTGGGGAATGCGTTCGTCCGCATCCACCAGCAACACCCAGGGGGTGGCCAGGGGCAGGTGGTCCAGCACCCACTGCCGCTTCTTGGGATAGCCACCTTCGTAAGAAAAATCGATCACCTCGGCCCCCGCCTCTCGGGCCAGAACCGGGGTGGCGTCACTGCTGGCGGAGTCAACCACCACCACCCGCGCCGCAGGCGACAGGGAAGCCAGACAGGCGACGATGTTGGCGGCCTCGTTGCGGCACGGCACGATGGCCGTAATCGGCAATTTATCCATCCCCCCTGAAGACACCTTATCCACCCCCGGCGACCCCTCCCCCCGATGTCGCACCCGCCTTGGCGTAAGCGGCCAGCAAGGGATCCAGCGCGGTCTCCCCCCACTGCCGCCAGGCCAGACGACGCGCCTCCTCCCCCAGTGACCCCCGAGCGCCCCCCGCCTGCAGAAGGCTCTGCAACGCTCCCGCCACCGCCTCGGGCCGGGCCTCCACCCGCCTCACCGCCGCAGAATTCAGCGTCACGCCCAGATCCACCCCGTGGCTCAAAACGACCGGTATCCCCGCCGCCAGACTCTCCGCAGCCCCCATGCCGAAGTTCTCCTTGAGGGAGATCAGGGCCCCGGCATCGGCACACGCCATTGCGGCGCGCAATCCCTCCCGATCCAGCATCCCGGTGCGCACCAGGGCTCCGGCCATGCCCAGTTCCGTCGCCAGCCGTTCCAACTCCTCACCCACCCCCTCCTCGTCCGGCCCCGCCAGCAGCAGCAGGGTATCCGGCCTCGAACGCCGCAACACCGCCAGCGCACGCACCAGAACGGGCAGATTCTTCACCCAGTTCAGTCTTCCCACGAAGAGGATGACCTCCCGGCCCCGCAGTTGCGGATAACGGGTCCGCATCGTCTGCGGGGAGGGCAGGTTCTGCCAGTGGGCCCATTCGACGCTGTTGGGCACCACCACGATCTCCGGCAGACGCCAGCCGCAACGCCGGGCCTTTTCGGCCTCCGCCTGCGTGGTGCAGTGCAGGCTCGCCGCCTGCTCCACGTTGGCCCGCTCCCAGGCCCAGGCCCACAAGCGTTTGGCCGGAGCGTTGCGGGCCAGCACCACCGGATCCAGCATGCCGCGACTGCTCAACAGATAGGGCCGACGGTCGAGCCGCAGATCCCGCATCACCATGGAGGCCAGGGGATTCCACAGGCTGTGAACATGCACGACCGTTGGTTGCTCCCTCAAATGGGCCAGCAAGTCGCGCCGCAAGACCTCGGACCAGGGCAACCGCCCCCGCAACGGCCCCCGCCTCGCGGCAAACAGCCGCAGGGCGAAGGACTCCCCGGCAAAGCGCCGCGCGATCTCTTCCGGTACGCCCTCCCGGGGCCAACCGGTGGCATACAGGGTCACCTCCACGCCACGGGCCGCCAGCGCCCGGCACAACGCCGGCACCGTTACCGCAGGCCCCCCGGTTCCCGGATCGAGGGAAGGCACCACATGGCAAACCCGCATCAGCCACTCCCCAAGGGCGTTGCCCCGCCCTCTTCCGCCCCGGCCCGCGCCAGGAAATAGCGCAGATGCGCCAGAGGCCAGTATCCTTCCACATGCTCCCGAGGCAACAGCAGGGCCTCGCCTCCCCGACTCACCACCCCGCGCCGCAGCGTGACCCCGTGGCGGTAGCCCGCCTCGACCACCGCCGGCCTCAGCCCCTCGGCAAACCGGGCCACGCGACCATAGGGGTAGGCCAGGCCCCGCACCTCCTGGCCGCTCCACGCGCGCAACACCTCGCGGGAGTGAGCCAGTTCCCGCACCAGCGCCGGGGCCGACAGGGCGTCGAAGGCGGTGTGGGAGTGACCGTGACTGCCGATTTCGTGGCCCCCCGCCGCCAGTTGCCGCACCTCCTCCGCACCCATGGGCAGCAGATCCTGGTGATAATAGAAGGCCCGCCGGGCGAATTCCGCTGCGGCAGCGGCCTCTCCGGCAAGGCTGGCAAAGCCGGTGGGAATGTAAAAGGTTCCCGGAATGGCCAATCGGGTCAACGGGTCGAGGGCATTTTCCCAAAGCACCCGCAAGCCGTCATCGAAACTGATGGCCAGCAGCGGCGGCCCCGGCTCCGCGCTGTCGAGGCGGGCCAGCAGGTCACTCACCGTGGTCAGTCGGTAGTGCCCCGATAGGTATTGCAAATGTTGGGCAAATCGCTCGCGATCCTCACGCAGAACGGCATGATAGACCAGAATGCGATGGCCTCGGGGTGCGGGCTCCCGGCCCAGAGCCCCCCGGTGGAGCCAGGCCGAACGCAGCGACTGGCGCACCGCGAAGCGCAGCCGCTTTCCCGGCGTTTCCTCGCGGAGCAGCCCTTTCCAGGTCGGCGTTTCGGCAAGCTCCACCGCCCGTCGGGGTTGCCCGCGCCACACCCGGTCGAGAAAAGCCACCCAGTTGCGCGCCCCGACATCGGGCTGGTGGTGGCGCACCGCCTCCCGCGCGGCACGGCCCATTTGCGCCAGTTGCCCGTTGTTTTCCACACACCACGCCAGCCGCTCCGCCAACGCCTTGACATCCCCCGCGACCACCTTGAAACCGTTTTGGCCCTCGGCGATAAACTCCCAGGCCGACATCACCCCGTCGGAAGCGATGACCGGCAGGCCCGCCGCCATGGCTTCCGGCAGGGCCATGCCCCAGCCGTCCCACCGGGAGGGAAAGAGGAAACAGTGGCCCGCCCGAAACACCTCCTGCCGCGAGGCGAACGGCACGTTGCCCAGAAACCGCACCCGGCCATCGGGCCAGGCCGCGCCGAAGGCAGCTTCCAGGGAGGCCCGCAACGGCCCGTCACCGGCGATGTCCAATCGCCACGCCCGCCCCGACAGAGGTTGCAAGGCCTGCAACAAAAGGTCGTAGCCCTTGCGATGGGTCAACTGCGCCATGGCGACGAAGCGGACAACCTCGCCGGAATCGGGCGCTTGCCACTCCGGCAGGGCCAGAAAGGGCGACAAGTCGCAATAATAGGGTGTGGAGCCAACCGGGCATCCCGGAGGCAGCAGCGGGCGATAGCGTTCCGCCGTCTGCCGACCCATGCCCACCAGTCCCGAAGCCCCCCGCAACAGGCGGCGCAGCACGGCGGCCTTGGCCGCATCCTTCCAGCCTTCCCGAGGCCGGGTCGGCTCGTTCATGTAGACCCAGGGCCGCCCTTCACGACTCAACCAGCGCGCCACCCGCCAGGTGGCGGGGGTGGTGTAACAGGTATTGATCACCCAGATATCGGCCCGAACGGTCCGCAAAAGGGCCGTCAGACCGGGATGGACGGGCGGACCCGCGCCCAGGGAAACCGCCTTGGCGAAGAGGCAGGGCAGCTCGCCCGGCGCATTGCCCCACTGCCGACCCGGCCCCTTCTCTCCCAGATAGAGTACCACCGGGGCCGCTTCGGGAAGTCGGGCCAGGGCATCGAGAAAGGGGGTCATGTGCGGGCTCGGATGGTCCATCAGCAGCCCGATGCGGAGCGGCTGGGGCGAGAGCTTCACGCGACCCCGCCATCCGTCGGTTTGATGGCCCGAAAGACGAAATGGGGGGCTTTTCCACCCCATGTGCCCGGAAGAAGGCTCCCCAAGACCAGGAGAAGGGGAAACAGTATTGCCACCAGCCACGGGTGGGGTTGTAGTTTACCGAACAAGAGGGAGAGCAGGCGTTGCGGCCCCCCCAGGCAGGATTGGCCGAGGCACTCTTGGAAGCCGGCTTCGTTCAGCCGGGCGACGAAGGCCTCAGGATCAAACAGATTGACCTCCGAGGTCCGCAACGTCGAAAGAACGGGAATCGAGCCCAGCAACTGCCCACCCGGTTTCAATACCCGATACAACTGTTGCACCATCTCGTCGAGGGGATCGACACAGGAGAGTACCTCCACCGCCAGAACCCGATCGAAATGGTTGTCGGGTTGGTCTGCCAGGGTGGAGAGACCTTCCCCCGCGCTAAAGGCCAGGTTGGGGCGTTGCAGGGTCCGGGCAATGTCCTGGGCTCCCTGAATCCAGCCCGGATCGATATCGACCCCCAGCACCTGACATCGTTTGTCGCGGGAAAAGTAGAAGGAGTAGACCCCCGTACCACATCCCACATCCAGAATGGTGTATTCACCGGAGGTGAAGTATCGGGCCAAACGGCGAAAACGGATGCGCGTCGGCAGATCCACGATGCCGAAGAGGCGGATATACCAGCGATAGTGGGGTGACCATTTCGGATGCAACCCGTATTCGGCGCCGAAGGGCAGAAAATCGATCACGCGCTCTCCTTCAGGATGTGCGGAAGAGAGGAACCCTGCGGGAAACACCCGGAGTCTCTCCCGCTCTGCCAACGCTTTCAAAACAGAAGATCATGGATAAAGCGACTGTACTCTTTTTGTCCGTCGGCATTGAGGTGAAAGGCATCGGAGAAGAGCTCCTCCCGGGACTCGAAGTGGCTTGCATGATCCAATGTCGTTATCCGCAACGCATCGATGGCAGCCAACGGCTGCCGGTAATAGGCCTCGATGCCTCCCGTGAACCGCTCGAAAGCCGGGTGATAAGGTGGCCGCAGGATGATCAGTTCGATTCCCTCCTTCTTGAGGGAGTCCAGATAGTGTTCCAGAACGACACGATTGAGGACCACCTCCCTGAGAGTCGACGCGGAACGGCGCAGCATTCCCTCCGAAAGGTGCAGGCGATAGTTGTTGGCATAGGACTGATCATCCCTATGGCTCAACCAGTAGTAGAGACTACGCCAGAAATATTCGTTATTGAAGAATAACAGGGGGAAGACACGCAAAATCCGTGCAAATACCGGTCGGGATCGGGCCAATTGACCCTGCAATTCCGGGTCGAAGGCCGCCAGAAACTGCGTCAGATCCGGGATTCCCAGCCCCTTCAGCGCTGCGCCCTCACCATAGGGCAGGGATTCGATATTGATTACCAGTCGCTCGACCCGACAGCCGCAACTGCGGCGGAACTGCTCCGCCAGGTAGGTGGCGGAATAGAAATCCAACCCGTTGAAGGCCAGATTGAAGGCGGCGAAGCGGCCTGCGAGCCCATTGATGGTCGGCGAACTGATGCCCCCCATGATGCGGGAATCCCCCAGAAAGAGGGTGATCCGGGAGCCTGGAGGAATCCACTCCTGGGCGTGGTAGGCCACGAGCACGCGAAACGGGCTGTGGACCACCAGGGAGCGCAGCGCCCAATAGCCGAGATGTCCGGCCACACCGCCCAGCAGGATCACAAAGAGAACAAGCCGCAACAGCGGGGTGACATGGCTGAACCTGAACGGCATCGCGGCCTCTTTCCCGGTCAGAACTGAAAGTAGATGAACGGCGTCGCGGTGAAGTTGCCAAAAAGCTGCATCAAAAACAGGTAGACCAGGGCGACGGGCCCCAGCCAGGCCCGATGGCACACCCGCCAGAAGACCCTCGGGGTGCTGAAATACTCGATCATCCCCGCCAGCACCACCAGAAAGAGGCAGCGAACCGCCAAAAATTTGGAGGTGATCACCCCCAGGCTTTCCCAGTCGGAGAGGCCTTGCAGAAAGCGCATGGTCGCCTCGAAATCGGGGGAGCGGAACAGCACCCAGGCGAAACAGACGAAGTGGAAGGTCAACAGGGTCGTGAGCAGCCGGGGCCAGCGGAACGGCAGGGCCAAACGCGCCCAAATCCGTTCCCAGCCCAAGACCACTCCATGCAAGGCGCCCCAGACGACGAAGGTCCAGGAAGCGCCGTGCCACAAGCCACCCAACAGCATCACCGTGGCCAGATTCACCAGGGTTCGGACATGGCCTTTACGGTTTCCCCCCAGGGCGATGTAGAGATAATCCCGCAGCCAGGAGGAGAGGGAGATGTGCCAGCGTTGCCAGAATTCCGTGAGCGTGGCCGAAAAATAGGGGCGTCTGAAGTTGGCCGGAAAGCGATAGCCCAGGGTACGGGAAAGCCCGATGGCCATATCGGAATAGCCGGAGAAATCGTAATAGATCTGCACCGCATAGAAATAGAACGCCAGCCAGTGGTTGCCCGCAGTGGAAGAGGAGTCCCCGGCGGCATAGACCGCGTCGACGAAGAGCCCCACATTGTCGGCGACAACGACTTTTTTGAACAGCCCGATAAAAAACAGCACCATGCCGGTGCGAAACATCTCCCGGCGAAAAATATGAATTTTCTCAAGCTGGGGAATGTAGGTCCGGGCTCGCACGATGGGTCCGGCAATGAGCAGGGGAAAGAAGGCGATATAGGCGACGATCTTGGCCAGGCTTACCCGGGGAACCCGTTGTCTTTGTTGATCCACCATCAAACTGATGGCGTGGAAGACATAGAAGGAGATACCCACAGGCAGCACCAGATGCAATAGCGGCCAATTCAGGCCCAGCCGGTTTACCTGCAGGATGAAAAAATCGGTGTATTTGAAAAAAAACAGCATCGCCAGACTGGCGCCGATGTAGCGAACCAACTTACCAGGCCGGGCCTCCTGGGCCCAAAAGGCCACCAGGCAGACTGTCAGAAGCAACAGCACATAGACCGGGTTCCAATAACCGTAAAAGAACAAACTGGCGACGATGACAAGATAAAGTTGATGGAGACGGTTATTCAGCCCGAAAAAGACCAGGTAGAACCCGACATAAAATACGATGAATTCAAAGGAGTTGAAGACCATTGACCGATCCTTGCGGAAACGACGAGCGCAAACAACCCCTCAGAGGGGTGAATCGAAACCGTTTTGTCAGCCGGAGGCCACGGCGCTTCTCGCCAGACGGCGCTGATGGAGCGACTCGCCATTCTTCAAGACACCGGCAACCGCCACATGCAGCCAGCACAGAACCGGGATGAAACTTCCCCCCGAAAAGGCGGTATCATCCAATTGAAACAGGCACAACATGGCCACGGATACGCAATAGGCGATGGCGTGACCGTGATGGTATTTTTGTCGCCCGATCTCGACCGGAGGCTTCCTGAACAACACCAGAAAACGGGTAACCTTGGCCGTCGGGCGATAGCTCAAGACCAGATACAACAGAGACAGATAGGAGATCAGGCCAACGATGCCGCACCCTTCGAGAAGGAAGAGAACATCGTTGACCCCATCCCGTTTCATCACCCCCAAGGAGGTCAATTCGAAGTTCCAACTACCCTCCATTCCCTTCATCGCTCCAAAGCCCCAACCAAACCAGGGTCTTTCGAGAAAACCGTCCATATAAGCCTCCCAGAGCGGTTTCCGGGATACGAGGATGTTGGACAGCCCCTCATCGGCAGGGGTATGTTTGACGATAAAATTACGAATATAGGCGAGCGACTCCTCCGGAGAGATCGCCAGCACCAGCAGACCCAGCAGTATCGGAATGGCGATTTTATTGCGAAACTTGCTGCGATAGAAGAAAAACAGCAGCAGCATGCCAACCAGCAACGCCATGAAGGAGCTGCGGGCACTGGTCATGAAGACCACCACGATGGCCACGGCAGCCATGGCCGAGTTGAGTTTTTGCAGGATTGGCCGGGGTTCGGTCAGAGAACCATGCAGATAGAGCAGGCAGCCGATGAAGGCATCGTGACCCAACGAGTTCGGACTGCCCAGAATGCCGCGAAAATAGGAGAGGACGTAGTATTGATGCGAGGAGCTTTGAGTGGCAATAGACATAAGAAGAATGATGGAGATAAATACCTTTATGACATTCAAAACCTGAAGAGCCACCTCCTCGCTGGCAATTTCCCGAAAAAACACTATAAGAGTTATCAACATAACGGCATGAGAACCCCAACGAAACGAACTGAACAGGGGGTTCTCCCCGAAGAGCAGGGACATGGAGGTTAACAACAGATAGATCAGCAATAACGACGTTCCGTTGGGACTCAACAATTGTCTGTTTTTGGCGCTGATCCAGGCCAGCCCCCCAAAAAGAAACGACGCACCCAGCAAGCCCCAGCGAATATTGGAAAAAACCCCGC